>CAIQPA010000139.1 GCA_903873545.1 uncultured delta proteobacterium | reverse complement strand
GAAGCCGCACGCCTGCATGCAGTTGGGCGACGCTTCGACGGGCGACAGGCTCTTCTTCCTGGATGCCGATGTGCGGCTTGAGCCGGGTGCCTTCGAGCGGCTCGAAGGGCTCTTCGCGCAGCATGGCGCCTCTGTCGTCACAGCGGTGCCGCGCCAGGAGACCCGCTCGCTGCTCGAGCGGCTTGTGCTGCCGATGCTGCACCTCACCTACGCCTCGTGGCTGCCCAACGCGCTGGTCTACGCATCGAAAGATGTCCGTTTCCTTGCGGCCAACGGTCAGGTGCTCGCTATCGAGCGGAGCGCCTACGAGGCCATCGGCGGCTACGCTGCCGTGAAGCATGAGGTGGTGGACGACATGGCGCTCTGCAGACGGGCGAAGGAGCAGGGGTTCCGCGTGGTCTTCGCCGACGGCCACCTGCTTGCGCGCTGCCGAATGTATGCCTCCAACGA
This sequence comes from uncultured delta proteobacterium, assembly GCA_903873545.1. GTDB lineage: Bacteria > Myxococcota_A > Bradymonadia > REDH01 > REDH01 > CAIWGR01. Next base: position 6,774 of record CAIQPA010000139.1, on the reverse strand, counting down.
TGCGCTCTGGAAGGGCTTCACGAAGAACCTCTACGAGGGCATCGGCGGCAGCCTCTTCGCCCTCACGGCCGTCACGTGCCTCTACGCAGCAGCCTTCCTCGCGCCTTGGGCGCTGGCAGCCGCATCCGCCAGTTGGAGCGTATTTGCATTGCCCGCGGCGGTTGGTGTGGCCGCCAACCTGCTGCAGCGGAGCCTCCTCGCACTGCGTCACGGTTACGGCCCCGACTCTGTGCTCCTTCACCCGATTGGCGTGCTTGCGTTTCTCGCCATTGCGCTCGATTCTGCGCGCCGCACGCGGCTCGGCCGCATCGAGTGGAGCGGCCGCACCTACGCCGAGCGGTCGAAACGCGAGGTAGCCCCATGAGCAAACAGGTCGTCGTCATCGGAGCCGGAATCGGCGGACTCGCTGCTGCGATCCGGCTCGCCGATGCAGGCCACGCTGTCACGGTCTTCGACGCGCTCCCGCGGGCTGGCGGAAAGGCGGGCATCGCGGAGCACGACGGCGTGACCTTCGACACGGGACCGAGTCTGCTCACCATGCCGGAGGTCTTCGACGACCTCTTCCGTGCCGCTGGCACCAGCCTCGCGGAGCAGGTGCGACTGGTCGACCCCGTGCCTGCCTTTCGTTACCTCTGGCCGGACGGCGCCGCCGTCGATCTACACCGCACGCCCGAGGCGAGCGTTACCGCCGTATCCGCGGCGTTTGGCAGCAAGGCCGGCGCGGAGTTTGAGCGCTACCTCGCCTACACCAAGGGCATCTGGGAGGCGGCCAACGGCACCTTCGTCTCAGGGCCGGCGCCGTCGGTCGGCCGGCTCCTCCGCATGGGCCCCGCAACGCTGGCGAAGTTCACCAAGATCGACCCGATGCGCTCCATGAAGCGGGCCGTCGAGAGCCTCGTCTCCGAGCCCCACCTGCGCGATATCTGCCTGCGGTATGCAACCTACAACGGCTCCGATCCGCGGGTCGCGCCGGCGACGCTCAACTGCATCGCCTGGGTCGAACTCGGGCTCGGCGGATGGGGCATCGAGGGTGGCCTCTATGCGCTGATCGCAGCGCTCGAACAGACCGCAAAGAGGTTGGGCGTGGTGTTCGCCTATGGCGAGGCCGTGGCGCGAATCACGAGGACGGGCGGGCGGGCCGATGGTCTGGTGCTGCGCGGGGGTGTCTCGGTTGCGGCCGATGCGGTGGTGGTCAACGCAGACGCCGCCCACCTCACCCGCGCGCTGCTGCCCGAGGGGATCAAGCCCTCCTCGATTCTTCCGCCGAGTACCTCGGGGATGACGGCGGTTTTGCGCGCGGCGAGACAGCCGGAGCGGGCGCCGCACACGGTGCTCTTCCCTGCCGATTACGGGCGTGAGTTCTCCGACATGTTCGACCGTGACCGACCACCCGAGGAGCCGACGCTCTACCTCTGCTCACAGTCGCTGGCGCATGGTCGAAGCGGATGGGCCGCGGAGGAGCCGGTCTTCGCAATGGCCAACGCCCCGGCGGAGCCGCTGGATGGCGCGACGGATGCCGATGGCTGGGTTGCGCTCGAGGCGCGGATGCTGAAGCGGGGCGTCGATGCCGGCCTTCTCCATGCCACAGATGCGGTGGTCTGGCGCCGCTCTCCGCGTGAGCTTGCTGCGACCTTCCCCGACACGCGCGGCGCCCTCTACGGTGCGGCCTCGAACGACCGATTTGCTGCCTTTCGACGGCCCGCAAACAGCGCGCCGCAGCTCGATGGCCTCTTCCTGGCCTCGGGCAGTGCCCACCCCGGCGGAGGGCTCCCGCTCTGCGCCCTGAGCGGACGCCGGGCGGCCATCGAAGCCGCCTCCTATCTGGGGCAACCATGATCACCTCCTCGACCAGAACCGCCGGCGCACGCTGGCCCGGGCCGCTGCTCGGGGTGGGGATCATTGTCTCCTGGTGCGCCCTCCTCGCCTTCGCCCTCACCTCGCTCGACCCGCTCGCGCAACCGCTTCCCTCGCTGCTCGTCATGCTCGGCATGATCTATCTCTCGACAGGCCTCTTCATCACCGCCCACGACGCGATGCATGGCACGGTTTGGCCGAGCCATCGCGGCCTCAACAACCTCATTGGACGTGTGGCCGTGGGGCTCTACGCGGCCTTCTCCCTCGATGCCCTTCTGGCCGCGCACAAACTCCACCATGCCGCGCCAGCGACCGCCGAAGACCCCGACTTTCACGACGGTGAGGGGGAGGCCTTTGCAGGCTGGTACCTTGCCTTCCTGCGCCGCTACATCACCTGGCGCCAGATTGCGGTGATGGCGGTGGCCTTCAATGTCGCGGCTCATCTGCTGCACATCGCCGAGCCCCGCCTCATCGCCTTCTGGGTCATCCCCACGCTGCTCAGCACGCTCCAGCTCTTCACCTTTGGCACCTGGCTCCCGCACCGCGAACAGGCGGCCGCCAGCGACGACCACCGCGCCTCGAGCAGCAGCCTCCCGCGCTGGCTCTCGCTGCTGGCCTGCTACCACTTCGACTACCACTGGGAGCACCACGCCTACCCCCACCTCCCTTGGTGGCGGCTGCCGGCGGCAAGATGGTCCTCCCACCGATGAAGCGATCGCTCCTCACCGTTGCAGCGCTCCTCCTGTTCGCTGCGCTCCTGCTGCCGGCCGCGCTGAAGTCCACCGAGGCGACCTCCCCCGACCTGACCGGCACCTGGGCACAGCTGGTCGTTCATCGGAGCCTCTCGGCCGTCCCCGTCGTCGGAGATGTGGCCTCCGAGACAACCACGCGGCTGCTCGTGACGCTATCGCAAGAGGGTGGTCTGGTGAAGGCCAGCGCCAAGGTCTGTGGAATGCGTATCGAGGGCTCCAAGCTGGTGCGCACCTCCATCCCGCCGGCGCTCGTGCGGGCGATGCCGGAGCAGCGGTGGCAGAGCAAGGTCATTGCAACCGATGGCCGGCTCGAGCTTGCGCCATGGGCGCGCTGGGATGTGCTCGGTGCGCGCCTGCAGGAGCCTTCGCGCGATGCGCTGCCGACAGAGGCCAGCGACGCGCGGGTCTTCGACCAGGATGGCGATGGCAAGCCAGGTGTCACGGTCGCCGTTCGAGGGATGATCGACGGCGAAATCTTCGTGACACAGAAGGGTTGGTCGGAGCTGCGGCCGGAGCGGGTGACGGCCGACAGCATCAGCGGCTCGGTGCGCTGGCGTCAGACGCAGACCATCCTGGGCGCCAGCTCCCGCTTCCTCTCGAGCGGGCCGGAGACCCGGCCCGATCCAAAGCCAGACGCCAACTGGTTTTCGGCGCGGCGGGTCGAAGCAGGCGCGAGCTGCGCAGAGGTCTCCGCGCTACCCGCCAGCTTCTTCCGCCGGTAGCAGGAAGGCTGCGAGCTGTCGGGCGACCTCGTCGGGCGCCTCGGTGAGCGGCAGGTGGCCCGTGCGCGGAACCTCGACCACCTCCACCGAGGGCCAGATGGCGCGCCAGCAGAGCATGGAGGCGTGAATGGCCGCGAAGGTATTGCCTCCGCGCAGGATGAGCGCGGGCTGTTTGTAGACCGCGAAGGGGGCAACCGAGCCGACCTCGTCGAGGATGCGGAGGGTGTTCCAGGCGGTGGCTGGAGGCACCGCGGAGAATGAGGCTGTGAGGTCGGTGTCGGCCTCGCGCTTGCTGGCGAGCGAGAGGTTGGTGAACCATCGGCCAAGCGGATTGGCGAAGGTCGACCAGAAGAAGAGCCGGCCCACGAGCGGCACGAGGAAGATTTTGAGATACCACGGCGTGAAGGCGAAGGGATCGACCAGCACCAGCCGCTCGAACCGACCCGGCTGCTGCTGCATCGCCGCAAGTCCGGCGATGGCTCCGCTGCAGTTCCCGAGCAGGTGAAGGGGGGCATCGGGGAGCAGCTGCAGGAGCGCTTCGATGCGTCTCAGATAGGCGGTTCGCTCCCAGTGCTCGAGCGGCGCAGAGGCGCCGTAGCCAGGCATGTCGGGCGCCCAGAGCGTGAAGCGGGGGTCGAGGTGCTGGGCGAGCGGCGCAAAGGTCTCGTGGCTCCCACCCCAGCCGTGCAGCGCGAAGAGGTGCACCGGGCCGCTGCCCCAGCGCATGAGGCAGTCGGGGGCTCCGGCAGGGGTAACGGGCGTGGGCAGCAGGGAAGACACGGAGGCGCGCTCAGTAGGATCGCGGCAGGCCGAGCGTCTGCTCGGCGAGGAAGTTGAGGATCATCTCGTTGGAGATGGGCGCGGTCTTGAAGAGCCGCATCCCCTCCCAGAGTTGGATGACTCCGATCTCCTGATCGAAGCCGTTTCCGCCCAGCGTCTGGATGGTCCGGTCGACCGCGAAGACGCCGAGGTCGGAGGCCATATACTTGGCCATGTTGGACCAGACGCCGGTCTGCGCTAGGTCGTCGCCACGGTCGAACGAGGTGGCCGCGCGCCAGGTCATGAGGCGGGTGGCCTCCTGCTGAATCTTCACCTGTGCGAGCGGGTGCTGGATCGCCTGGTAGGAGCCGATGGGGGCGTTGCGGAAGACCTTTCGCTCCCGAGCATAGTCGCAGGCGATTTCGAGGCAGTACTCGGTCACGCCGACGATGGTGGCGGCGATGAGGATGCGCTCGGGATTGAGGGCAAGGAAGAGCGGCAGCGCGCCCTGATCTACCTCGCCGATGATGTTCTCGGCGGGGACGCGGGCATTGTCGAAGGTGACGGTGAACTGGCGGGCGCCCTCGATGCTGCCCGTCGCCATGGGGGTCAGCGTGACGCCCTCGGCGCGGGGGTCAAGGAGGAAGAGGGTGAGGCCGTGCGCGCGCGGCAGCCCCTGCGCGTCGCAGTCGTGGCGGCTCGTGGTGCGGGCCACAACGAGGATGTAGTCGGCGCAGTCGGCGGCGGTGATCCACTGCTTCTCGCCCGTGAGGAGGAAGGAGTCGCCGTCGCGCTTCGCCATGGTCGAGATGCGAAAGGTGTTGGTGCCGGCATCGGCCTCGGTGACCGCGAAGGCGAGCTTGCGGCGGCCGGCGGCGATCTCGGGGAGCCAGGCCCGCTTCATCTCTTCCGAAGCGCCCCGCACAATGCAGAGCGCGTCCATGGAGGTGAGCGCAAAGAGCGGGTGGGAGACACCGAAGGCCGCCATCTCTTCGGAGAGGAAGACCATCGACATGATGCCCATGTTGGTGCCGCCATAGGCCTCGGGGATCATGGCGCCCATGAAGCCGGCGTCGGCGACCGCCTCCCAGAGTTCGGTGGGGAATTCGCGGCGGTACATCGCCTGCCGGAGCTCTCGGCGGCGCGGCGCGAAGCGGGCGAGGAGCTTTCGCACGCCGTCGCGGACCATGAGCTGTTCTTCACCGAGATCGAAGCAGAGTGACATCGTTGCTCTCCGTCAGGCGACCGCGTTCTTCGGCGGAATCTTGGCCATGGCCCGCTCCGCCATCGCGGTAATGGTGAGCGTCGGGTTGACGCCGAGGTTGGCGCCGATCATCGAGCCGTCGACCACATACAGCCCCTTGTAGTTGAAGATCCGGTTGTCGGTATCGATGACGCCGTCGGCCGCATCTTTGCCCATGGGGCAGCCGCCGAGGATGTGGGCGGTGGTGGTGGTGTCGAGGGCCACCTCGGGGAGCACGGAGCCGGGTACGCCGCCCATCTTGGCTGCCAGCCGCTGCGCAACCTCGTTGGCCGCGGGCATGAAGGTGGGCGGGGCCTTCTTGTCGCCCCAGTCGCTGGAGAGGGTCTTGCTGAAAGGCCACCACCAGTGGCGCTTGTGGTTGAGCCGCATGGAGTTGTCGACGGCCTGCATTGCGAGCACGATGGCCACCGTCTTCGACCAGCCGAAGGGCCAGAGGCTGCGCAGGAAGTGACGGGGATGTTTGACGATCTCCTTGAGCCAGTAGAACTGGCGCGGGAGCGGTCCACCGCCTGCGTGGACGGTGGTCAGAAAGGCCATGGCGTCGGCGTTCGGCCCGTAGCGAACAATCTCGATGTGGGTGCCGTCCGGCGTGAGACCGCCCGAGCTGATTGCCACGCCGCGGGAGATGTCCTTTCCGGGCACCATTACCCCCTGAATCGACTCCGAGTTGGTCCGCACATAGGTGCCCAGCGTGTCGGAGACCTGCGCGAGCGAGCCGCGGTCCTTGCACTCGGACAGCAGCTTGACGGTGCCGAGCACGCCGGCAGCGAAGATGACCTGTTTGGCGCGGAGCGTCTTGCGGCTGAAGCCAAGCCAGCCGGTCGGTGTGGTCACCACCTCGTAGCCGGCCGAGCCGTCACGCCTTCCCGATGCATCGGGGAGTGGCCGAACGTCGCGCACCTTGGTGTCTGGGATGACCTCCGCGCCCAGCTTCTCGGCAAGGTAGAGGTAGTTCTTATCGAGCGAGTTCTTGGCGCCGACGTTGCAGCCGATCATGCAGGCGCCGCAGAAGGTGCAGCCTGTACGGGCCGGACCTTCGCCGCCGAAGTAGGGGTCTGCAACCTCCTTGCCCGGCGCTCCAAAGAAGATGCCGACCGTGTGCTTCTTGAAGGAGTCCCCTGTGCCCATGTCGTCGAGGACCTCTTTGAGCGCCCTGTCGGACTCGAAGATGGCGGGCGGCTCGTGGGAGCCCAGCATGCGGCGGGCCTCCGCGTAGTAGGGGGCGAGTTCGGCGCGCCAGTCGGGGCCGAGCTCCTTCCAGCGGGGGTCGTTGAAGAAGCCGTCGAAGGGCTCGAGATGGGTGTTGGCATACACCAGCGAGCCGCCACCGACGCCGGCACCGTGGAAGATGACGACATCTTTGAAGGTGGTGATGGAGAGGATGCCGTGCATGCCGAAGAGGGGCGCCCAGATCGACTTCCAG
>CAIQPA010000138.1 GCA_903873545.1 uncultured delta proteobacterium | reverse complement strand
GCGCGGCCGAGGCGGCTCTCCGCGGGGTCGGCGCCGCCGCGCTCGAGGAACCAGATGGCTTCGGCGCCGGCGGCAACATCGAAGGCCTGCCGCCCGCCGGTCGCAGGCACTTCGTTGAAGGAGCAGCCGCCATCGGTGGAGAGCGAGAGGCGCTGGTTGCCGATGACGCCAAGGAGGCCGGAGCTGGCGCGGGCCGAGAGGGTGGCGCCGCCTTCGGAGGCCGACCAGAGCGTGGGGCAGCCGAAGGCGTAGGTGCCGTCTGTCTGCGCGCGGGCGAAGCCGATGTTGGTGCGGATGAGGAGCGGCAGTTCTCCGCCCGCGGCCTCATCGCAGAGGCCGAGCTCCGGGCCTGCGCTGAGCACGCCGAGCGGCACCGCCGGGTTGTGGGCGGCGGCCGGTGGGGCGCCGACGAGGAGGAGCGTCAGCGCGAGGCCGAGTCCGGCGCGGACCGTCCGTGAGGGAACGGTGAGTGCGCCGGTCATGGTCGCCTAGAAGCAGTAGCCGACGAGCATGTTCAGGAACATGGCCTGCATGTCGGTGGAGGCGGCGGGCGTGGTCCAGTCGTTATAGTTCTGGTTTCCGTTCCAGTAGTAGGCCGTGCCGGGGAGGCTGTCTGCGACGGTCAGCTTGGCGAAGGTGGTGCCGGTGAGATCGGTGCGCATGCGGATGAGCTCGCGCGAGCCGAGGGCTGCAGAGGCGCCGGCGCCGTCGAAGTCGCTGCCGAGCGAAGTGAAGGTGTAGCCGAGGGGGAAGGTGCCGTAGGTGCCGTCGAAGGCGAGGTCGCTGTTGTCGGTGACCTCGCAGGCGGGGTCGGGGAAGGCATCGCCCGTGGTGGTGATGCGGAGGAGGCCGGCGAGGACGGCATCGGTGGGGCTGCCGAGGCTGTCGTAGCCCGTGGCGATGAAGACGCCGCCGCCGGCGAGGAAGTCCTCGAGGGCGACGCGCTCGCCCGCGCTGAGGACGCGGTCGGACTTGTTGAGGATGACGATGGAGTAGCCGGCGAGCAGGCCGCTATCTGCGGTGGAGAAGGTTGCCGCAGTGTTGCTGACGAACTCGGCGGGGAGCGAGGCATCCAGCAGGACGGTCTGGAGGGCGGTGATGGAGGTGGCGGGCACCCCCGGGTCGGAGACGACGAGGATGGCGCAGGAGCCGGCCTCGCGCTGGCAGGCGGGGTCGCAGCCGTCGCCGGAGAGGAAGTTGCCGTCGTCGCACTGCTCGCCGGCTGCGGACTGACGGAAGCCGTCGCCGCAGAAGGCCTCCTGGCAGGAGCTGGTGCAGAGGTCGCCGTTGTTGGCATTGCCGTCATCGCAGACCTCATCGGTGTCGCGCACGCCGTCACCGCAGCGCTGGTTGAGGCAGTCGGGGCGGCAGGTGGCGTCGGGGGCGAGGGAGTTCTCGGTGCCGAGGTCGCACTGCTCGATGGCCTTGGAGCAGGTGATGGTGTCGAGCATCTGGGTGTCGCCGCAGAGGTCGGTGGCCTCGACATCGGTGCCGGGGGCGCAGTCGAAGTTGTCGCAGCCCCAGTTGCCCGCGTGGGGGGTGGTGGCGACGGCGGCGCCCGTGGAGCCGCCCCAGACAACGGCGTCGGCGCGCTCGTAGCCAAGAGCCTCACAGATGCCGTGCTCGGGGGCGAAGGGGAGGTCGCCGAGGTCACAGCCGCCGTCGGGGCAGGTAGCGCCGACCTGACAGACGGGGCCGGTCTCGCCGAAGGGGTTGGTCACACGCGGCGCGGTGAAGGTGCGGGTGGTACGGCCATTGTTGATGATGGCGTCGCCGCAGCTGGCGGCGATGCAGCTGGTGAGGCAGAGGTCGGAGTCGTCGGTGTTGCCGTCATCGCAGTCTTCGCCGATGCTCACGACGCCGTCGCCGCAGTAGGGGAGCTGGCAGACGCTGGTGCAGCCGTCGTTGTCGTCGTTGTTGCCGTCGTCACAGAACTCGCCGGTGTCGAGGATGGAGTCGCCGCAGCGGGCCGGCTGGCAGTTGGAGCGGCAGAGCGCGTCGGGGTCGTCGCTGTTGGCGTCGCCGAGGTCGCAGGCCTCGCTGCCGACGCAGGTGATGGAGTTGAGCATTTCGCTCACGCTGCAGTTGTCGCTAGAACTGGGGAAATCGGAGACGGTGCAGACGAAGTCGATGCAGGACCAGTTGAAGGCGTGGGGCATGGAGACGTCGGCCTCGCCGGGGCCATCGCCCCAGGAGACCGATTCGGCGCGGGCGAAGCCGAGCGACTGGCAGATGCCGTGCTCGGGGGCGAAGCCGTCTTCCGAGACATCGATGGTGCAGGGGCCGAAGCAGGAGCCGCCGTCGTCGCAGACATGGCCGGTGGCGCCGGTGGGGTCGGTGACGATGGGAGCGATCAGGGCGCCGCTGGCGGCGTTGGTGATGCCGTCGCCGCAACGGGCCGCGATGCAGCCGACGCGGCAGGCGTCGGTGTCTTCGAGGTTGCCGTCGTCGCACTCTTCGCCGGCCTGAACGATGGCGTCGCCGCAGACGGGGGTGGTGCAGGCGTTGCTGCAGTCGTCGGTGTTGACGGTGTTGCCGTCATCGCACTGCTCTTCGGTGTCGACGATGGTGTCGCCGCAGCGCTGGACGGTGCAGTCGGTGCGGCAGATGCCGTCGGGCAGGTCGCTGTTGAGCAGGCCATCATCACAGAGCTCGCGGCCATTGATCACGCCGTCGCCGCAGATGATGTTCTCGCAGGAGGAGGTGCAGGTATCGAACTCGTTGAGGTTGCCATCGTCGCAGGCTTCGCCGGTGTCGGTGACGCCGTCGCCGCAGCGCTGCGTGGTGCAGTCGGGGCGGCAGATGGCGTCGGGGGCGCTGCTGTTGGCGCCGGCGAGGTCGCACTGCTCTTGGATGCCGCCCTCGCAGGTGATGGCGTTGAGCATCTCGCTGGCGCTGCAGTTGTCGGTGTCGAAGGAATTCGTGGAAGCCGTGCAGACGTAGTCGAAGCACTCCCAGTTGTAGGCGTGGGGCATTGCAGAATCGGCCTCGCCGGGGCCGCCGCCCCAGGTGACGGAGACGGCGCGGGAGAAGCCGAGCGACTGGCAGATGCCATGCTCGGGGGCGGAGCCATCGGCGGAGACATCACAAGTTCCGGCGAAGCAGTTGCTGCCGTCGTCACAGATGTGGCCGGTGGCGCCGGTGGGGCCTGTAACGGTGGGGCCGGAAAAGATCTCGCTGCCGAAAGTGGAGCTCACGACGCCGTCGCCGCAGCGGGGGCTCTGGCAGCTGTTGGTGCAGTCATCGGTATCGACGGTGTTGCCGTCGTCGCAGCCCTCGCCGGGGTCGAGCACGCCGTCGCCGCAGACGGTGGGGCGGCAGGCGGGCGCGCAGCCGTCGCCAGCCACGGTGTTGCCGTCGTCGCAGGTCTCGCCCGTGTCCACCACGCCGTCGCCGCAGCGGGCGGCGGTGCAATCGGTGCGGCAGCTGTCGGCGGCGGTGTCGCTGTTGGCGGCGCCGTCGTCACAGGTCTCCTGCGCGAGCTTCACGCAGGTGATGGAGGCGAGCATCTCGCGGTCGAGGCAGTCGCCCGTGGAGGTGCGGTCTGCGCCCTGCCCGCAGTCGTAGTTATCGCAGGCCCAGTTGGCGGCGCGGGGGTTGGGCTCGCCGAGCACGCGGGCGCCGTTGCCCCAGGTGGCAGAGACAGCCGCGTCGTAGCCGAGGGCCTCGCAAATGCCATGCTCGGGCGCCGTCGGGTTGGTGGAGACATCGCAGGTCTCGCCGGGGCAGGTGGCGCCCTGCGAGCAGACATGGCCGGCCGAACCGAAGGGGTTACGGACGACAGGGCTCTCAAAATCAACGCGAACATAGGAGGCGTTGACGGCGCCGTCGCCGCAGGTCTCGAGGAAGCAGGAGGCGTTGCAGCCATCGCCGTCGGTCCGGTTGCCGTCGTCGCAGGTCTCACCATCATCCACCTTGCCGTCGCCGCAGCTCGCGGAGACGGTGGTGTCGGTGTCGGAACCGGTATCGGCACCCGAGCCAGAGCCGTCCGGGGTGGTGTCGGTGCCAGAGCCCTGGGTATCTTCGACGGTCGTGTCGCTTCTCGTGTCGGTCTCTTCGACCTGCCGGATCGCGTCTTCGCCGCAGGCCGCAAGGATAAGGAGAGACGCGGTCAGGAGATACCTGGAGCGGAGCGATTGCATGACGATTTCCTCAGCACGGAGAAGAAAGGAGACAGTTTCTCCACCTTCCTAACGCAACCTCGCATTGCGTGCCAGAAGTCGAAGGGGCAGAAGCGCAGACTATTTGCCGAGGAGCTCCTCGACATTCCGCACCAGGTCGGCGGGCGAAAGCCCCTGCTCAGCGTAGAGGTCGTCGGGCTTGCCGCTGGTGCCATACTGCTTCACGCCGAGGCGGCGCAGTCGAGCTGCGATGCCGTTATCGCCGAGCGTGGCGGCGACGATGGCGCCGAGGCCTGTGTGCACGCACTGGTCTTCGTAGGTGAGCAGCGTGCCGATGGAGCGGGCTGCATCGAGGATGGCGGCCTCGTCGTGGGGCTTGAGGCTCGAGGCGTTGACCACCTTGAGCGAGATGCCCTTCGCCCTGAGCAGATCGTGGGCCGCAACGGCACGGTAGACCATGGAGCCGTAGGCGAAGACGACGGCGTCGGTGCCGTTGCGGACGGTGGTCCAGCGGCCCGGCTCGAAGGTGGCGCTGCCGCCGTAGAGCGGGGCGCCGGTCTCGTCGGTGAGGATGGGGAGCTTGCTCCGGCCCATGGCCACCGCGATCGGGGCGTATCGGCCGATGGCGTGCCGGACGATGCGGTCGGTCTCGTTGGGGTCGGCCGGCACGAAGAGCTCGAAGCCGTAGAGGTTTCGCAGCAGCGAGACATAGTCGATGCACTGGTGGGTGGGGCCATCTTCGCCGACATCGAGGCCGCAATGGGTAACGATGATCTTGGGGGCAGCGCCGTTCTGATCGCTGAGGCGGTTCTGGTTGTAGGTCTCGGCGAAGGCGAACATGCCGAAGGTGGAGAAGACGGGGACGACCCGCTCCTTGCTCGCGGCGCCGACCATGGCGGCGGAGGAGTGTTCGGCGATGCCGCCTTCGAAGAACCAGTTGGGGGCAGCCTTGCGGAAGCCGCCGAGCTTGACCGAGCCCTCGAGGTCGGCCGAGACGGCGACGATGGGCCAGCTGCCAGGACGGTCGACGTTCCGCTTGGCGAGGTCGGTCATCGCGTTGCCATAGGCGGAGCGGCAGTCGTTGCTCTCCGTGTAGGTGAGCGGTTCGCCGAGGTCGAGGTTGATGTCGCGGTCGACAACGATGTGATGGTGGAAGCTGTCGCGGTTGGCGGCGCGGTCGGCGCGGAGCTCGGCGAGGTTGCTCGTCTGACCGAGCTCGGCGAAGGCGCGGGCGGCCATCTCGTCGGTGAGCGCCTGGCCATGGTAGTTGTGGTCGTTCTCGATGAAGGAGATGCCCTTGCCCATGACTGTCTTCAGCAGGAGCAGGGTGGGGGCGTCGGGGTTGGCGGTCTCGTGGCGGACGGCGGCGCGGAAGGCGGCGTAGAGCGCAGCGTGATCGTGGCCATCGACATCGAGGACGTTCCAGCCGTCGGCGACCCACGAGGCACGGATGTCCTGCGGCATGACATCGGAGATTTTGCCGCCGATCTGGAGTCCGTTGAAGTCGATGAAGGCGACGAGGTTGTTGAGCTTGTACTTGGCGGCAAAGCGGCGGGCCTCGCCGATCTGGCCCTTCTGCTGCTCACCGTCGCCCATACCGACGAAGGTGGTGAAGGAGGCGCCGCGGGCGCGGGCCGCCATGGCGAAGCCGGCGCCAACCGAGAGGCCCTGTCCGAGGTTGCCGGTGTTCCACTCGACGCCGGGGACAACGCTCTCCACGTGGCCGCCGAAGACGCTGCCGGCCCTGCGAAAGCCGCGGAAAGCCTCACGGATATCGAAGTATCCGAAGCCCGCGAGCGTGGCGTAGACGCCCGGCGAGATGTGGCCGTGGCTGACGACGAGGCGGTCGCGGTCGGCATGGTGGGGCGCAGCTGGGTCGAGCGCGGCAGAAGCGTAGAGGACGAGGAGCGCATCGAGCGAGGAGAGGCTGCCGCCCGGATGGCCGGAGGCGGAGAGCGAGACCAGGCGAACGATGTCTGCTGCGGCACTGCGGCGAAGCTCCGCAAGATGGGCAGACTGGTCCACTGACAACGACGGGGTTTCGAATCCTTGTCTCATGATCGGCTCAGGGTGCTGGACGCAGGGCGCGTCAGGGTTCGGGGAGATGCTCAAGCCGGGGAATGACATCCCGGTTGAAGAGTTCGGTGTCGCCGCGGCGCCAGCTGATGGCCTCTGCCAGGCAGACGGCAAGTTCACCGTCGAGGCGTCGGAGGTCGACGCCCAGGTGGCCGGGCACGAATCCGGCGAGGATGGCGCGGCTGCGCTCTACCATGGCGACCATGGCGCTCGATTCGCCGCCCTTGTGCCAGATGCGGTGAAAGCCACCCGAGAGCTGCGAGAGCGCCTCGAGGAAGTCGCGGTCGCGTCCTTGGTTGGCCTCTGAGAGCGCGTGGAAGGCCACGACGGCCTCTTCAAACTGCCAGCGGTTGAAGAGTTTCACCGCCCGCTTGAGATCCTGGGGAGCTGCTGGCATCTGGAGGCAGACCGAGGAGAGAGGGGCCCGCAACGCGGGTGCCAATCGAGCCCTGCCGGTGCAGTCTCAGGCGGGGCATGGCTAGCCGCATCGAGGCGTCGATGCAACCGAAGAGGTGGGCCGTTTGGTGACAGCCGACTGCGTTGGCGACAGAGCTGTGCGAGGATTTGCGCGGCTGCTCCAACCCCTCTAGGTCGAGTTTCGACTTCGGCAGGTTTTCGCCATGCAGCCAGCACCACAATCGTCGCTCTTTTTGCCGGATGGCGACCTCGACCTCGGGCTGTTTGACGACCGTGGTCGGCTGCTGCTCGAGGGTTGCCTGAGGGCGCTCCGTGCGATGGACCGTCCGAGTTTCCTTCCGGTCGACCTGCTGCTGGTCATGGTGCAGGCCGGCGACGAGGGCACGCAGCGGTCGCTGGCACGGGCCATCCGGGGAACGGACGATGTGGAAGACCTGCTCGCCTCGCTTGAACTCCTGGCGCGGCGGGTCGAGCGCAAGAGCAGCGGGCAGCCGCGGCTCCACATCCAGCAGCTCTCGCTCGGCTTCGTCGGCATCCTCGAGGATGCACGCACCTGGGCGCTCGAGGCCGGCCGAACCAAGATTGGCCACGACGACATCTCGCGGGCGCTGAAGTGGCGCATCGAGTTGCAGGAGAGCGCCTCGGTGCGCTGGGCCATCAAGCAGCTCGCGCAACCCGGCGGTGACTACCTCTTTTCGGTAGACGGTTCGCTCCGATACGCGGCCTTCACCTCGGAGTTTGCCAAGATCTTCCAGACGGCGACGGAGCTGGCCTGTCATGCCGGCATCGCCTTTGTAGGCACGCCGCAGCTCATGGCCGCGCTCAGCTCCAGCCGGATTGGTCTGCTGGTACGAAGCTGCGGTGCAGCCGGGCTCGACCCCAAGCGGCTCTCCGAGGAGCTGCTCCGCATTGTCGGCACGCGGCTTCCGCAGCCGCCCCACTTTGTGCTCACGCGCCGCTCGCTCACGCCCCGCCTCGTGCGGATGCTCGCCGGCGCTGCCGACCTCGCGGAGCGGCGCGGACATCCCATCGGCGAAGCGGAGCTGCTGGAGGCCTTCCTCTCGGACGGAGGCTCCAGCCTCGACCTGGTCAAGAGCCTAGGCCTCGAACCCCACCTGCGGGCCGCCATCGGCGATGGCCGCGTCATGACCCGCGAGGTCTCGGACCCGCTGAGCAGCTTGACGGTCAAAGACCGGCCGGACGACTTCCCCGCCAGCGACACACCGACGCTCGACCTCGTCGGTCGCGACCTCTCCGAAGAGGCCGCCGCCGGGCGCCTGCCCAAGGTGCAGGGGCGCGACCAAGAACTGCAGCGCATCATCAACGTGCTGCTCCGCTCCGAGCAGCGAAACCCGCTGCTGACGGGCGAGGCGGGCGTGGGCAAGACGGCGCTGGCCGCCGCGCTCGCGCAGCGGATCCACGAAGGTTCCGTGCCCGCCGCCCTGCTCAACCTCCGGGTCATCGAGCTCAACGGCGCCAGCCTCATCGGCGGCACCTCCTACCGCGGCGAGCTCGAGGCCCGCATCAAGGCGCTGCTCAGCGAAGCCGAGCAGGATGTCATCCTCTTCATCGACGAGGCCCATGCGGTCTTCGCGCCCCGCTCGGGTGCAGGCCAGCCGGCCGAGGTACCCAACCACTTCAAGGCGGCGCTGGCGTCCGGCAAAATCGCGGTCGTCGCCGCCACCACCGAGATGGAATACCACCGCTGGATCGAGCAGGATCCAGCCCTCCGCCGACGCTTTGAGCGCATCGAGATCCCCGAACTCTCGGCCGGCGTCTCCCGCGACATCCTCCGGCAGCTCGCCCCGACCTTCGAGCGCACCTACCAGGTGCCTGTGAGCCCCGACGCCGTCGATGCGGCCATCGAACTCTCCACCCGGTTCATGCCCGAGCAGTCGCTGCCCGACAAGGCCAAGAAGCTGCTCATGGACGCGACGATCGCGGTCGCCTCGGAGATCGCCGCGGCGTCGGGCAGCCAGCCCTCGACCCGTGACAGCGACGAAGAGGTGACCCTGCACACGGGCCTCCTCGGCAGGCACGGCGACACCCCCATGAAACGGGTGGTGACGCGGCTCGATGTGGCGCGGCAGGTGAGCCAGAAGACCGGCGTCCCCTTTGAGCGGATCTCACGCGCTGCAGCCCAGTGGTGGACCGGCGTGGAGGAGCGGCTCGGCAGCTACCTTGTGGGCCAGAGCGAGGCGGTACGGAAGACGGCGCGCTATCTTGTTGCCGGCCGGCTGCGGGCGGCGTCGCGCAACCGGCCGCAGGCTGTCATGCTCTTCGCCGGGCCAGCGGGCGTGGGCAAAACGGACCTCGCGCGCGGCCTCGCCATCGAGGTCTTCGGCAGCAGCAAGTCACTCATCCGCATCGAGCTCGGTGACTACGCCGAGGTACACTCCCTGTCGCGCCTGGTCGGGTCGCCGCCGGGCTACGTGGGCTACCAGGACGAGGATGCACTCGTCTCGCCGCTTCGCCGGCGGCCGAGCTCCGTGGTCTTGCTCAAGGACTTCCACCTCGCCCATCCGCGGGTGCAGGACCGGCTCATCCGGCTCATGTCGGACGGCGAAATCAGCGACACCCGCGGCCTCCGCGCCGACGCCAGCCACGCCATCTTCGTGCTGACCGTGGAGACCGACATCAAGAGCGGGAGCAACATCGGCTTCGGATCATCGCGCGAGGGTGATGCGGGAGCGGTGCTGCGGGCGATCGACCCGGCGCTTGCCACCCGCCTGCGGCCCCTCTCCTTCGAGACAGTCACCTTCCGCGGCGCCGACGAGGCCGACAGCACGCTCATGAGCGAGCTGTTCGAGGCGCGGCTCACCGCCTTCGAAGCTGCGGTCCGCGACGAGTATGGCGAGCCGCTCGGCCTGGACGAGGAGCTGCTCGAGCAGGTGCGGGCCAGCGTCGCAGCGCTGCGCGATGCGCGAGAGCTGGAGGCCTTCTTCGGCCGCGAGATCGTCGACCGGGTGACCGCGCGGCTGCTCGATGCAGCGGAGGCGCCCAAGGTGGCCTTCCCCTCCGAAGAGGCGATCGTATCGCGCATCATCACGCCGGCGGAATGACCCCGGCGTGGTGACGCAGGCCCGCGCTAGAACGAGGGGTCGTCGTTGGTGATGTAGTAGCCGGTCGCTGCGCCGGGCGGGTGGATGGCGTTGACCACGCAGCCCGTTGTGACGCCGGCCGCGTCGACCGTGGCGGTCACATCTGCAACGCGCCACATGGCGCCCACGCTGATGGAGCCGCGCGAGCCGCGGTAGCCGGTGATGGTGTCGGGGGCCGTGCCGAAGGAGGCGGTGAGGCGACCGCCGCAGTAGATGTTGACGATGGGGCGGGCTGCGGTGCCGGTGAAGTTCTGCACCATGACGCGGAAGCGGTCGCCGTTGTTCGGCACATCGACGTTGATGTTCTCGGGCAGGCCGATGCCCTCCGAGAGGTTGTTGTCGATGTCGAGGCGGGGGTTGGTGCAGAAGCCCAGGAACCGCCAGTCTGCGCCGAGCGGACCGCCGACGCATGCATCGAGCGGGCTGCCGGGGTAGCCCCAGTTCACACGGCCATCGACACCGCGGACGTTGGCCTCGCAGTTGGCCCACGAACAGGCGTTGGGGCTCGGCGTGAAGGTGTCGAAGGGCGACGGATACCAGGGGTTCGTGAAGCCGGGGCCCATGAGGTAGAGGTCGAGGTCGGAGACGGTGCTCTCGGGGTAGCACATCTCGATGCGTACGCCGGGGCCGACGATCTGAACGACCCAGGTGCAGGTGAAGATGCCGCCGTCGGTGTCGACGACGGTGAGCGTCACGGTGTAGCTGCCCGAGAGCAGCGGACGGAAGGTGGCGTTCTGGGTGTTGGCGCCCGTCAGGGTGTAGCTGGGCGTGGGGAGGATGGCGTCGCAGGGGCCGCCGGTGATGGTCCAGGACCAGGTGCGGGCGGCGCCGCCGAAGAAGTCGCCGCCGCGGAGGGGGTAGTCGTTGAAGGGGCGGCCATCCGGCACGCGCGGGTCGCCGGGGCCGGGGCACTGCACATCGGGGTTGCAGCCGAAGAGCTCGTCGGTGCAGCCGTTGCAGTCGTTGTCGAGGCCATCGCAGACCTCGGTCGTGGGGCCGCGACCACGTTCGCAGGGGCCCCAATGCTCAACGCCCGTACCGGAGGTACAGACCTGGGTGCCGAGCTCGCAGGCACCCACGTTGGCGCGACCCGGCGGGCCGGCAAAGCAGGCCTGCGCCTCGCCGAGCTTGCAGATGCAGCCCTCGTCGATCTCGCCATCGCAGTCGTTGTCGTAACCGTCGCAGAGCCGCGCGTCGTCTTCGCTGGCGAGGGGGGCGACACAGAGCGTGGGCACCTGGGCAGAGGCGGGGCAGAGGTCGGGGTTGGGCGTGACATCGCCGGTCGCATCGTCGTAGACGCCGCCGCCGTCGATGACCGCGTCGCTGTCTACATCGAGCGGCGGAGCGTCGGGCGTGGTGTCCTCGGCGGTACTGTCGGAGAGGCCGCTATCGGTCAGTGTGCCGCCGGTGTCGTCGCCGCCGGAGCCGGAGCCGGCCGCGGTGTCGAGCGGGTCGGTGGTATCGAGGGGGTCGGTGCTGTCGGAGAGGCCGGTGTCGGAGGCACCGCCACGGCCGGTGTCGCGCACCTGCGACCCACCGCTCCGGTCGTCTGTTCCGCTCGAGGCCGCCGTGCAGCCGGCGACGAGGAGCAATGCAAAGAGGGAGATGCTGGCTCTGGCGAACTGCTTCATGCGGTCACGGCTCCGATTGCGGCTTCTTTGGGGGAAACCGCAAGGTAACGGAGCGGAGGCAGAGCGGTCAACGCCACCGTGTCATCGGCGGCGTGACGCAGCAGCGAACGCCTAGAAGAGGAGGACCGCGGTGACGCTGACGGTCGCCGTCGCGCCGGGCACAGCCGACTCGATGAGGAGGTACTTGGCAGTCTCGGCCGAGGTCGAGAAGATGGTCGAGACCTGACCGTCAACGCTCGCCTCACAGACGGTGCCGCCGTCAATCGAGCAGTAGCCCTCGACCACCGAGACGTGGAAGGCGTCGGAAGACTCAACCAGGACATCCCAGTCGCCGGAGCCAACCTCAAAGAGGATGGCGGTCTCGCTGCCCTCGGTGCCACACAGGCCAAGGCCCGTGCTGGAGCCGGCCGGGGTCACGAGCCCGTCGAACTGGAAGATGCCCGCGGAGATCTCGGTGCCGCTCGCCAGCGGAGCAACATCCACACCGTCGCCACAGGGAGCGGCGCTGTCGAGGTCGCAGGTGGCGCTCTCCACGCCGCAGAAGGTGCCGGCGGCGCAGGCCCGACCGGCGGGGTCGCAATCCGAGGAGGGCAGCAGCGGGGTAACGTCGGCAATCGCGAGGTCGCGGTCACCGGTGAGCGTCGAGGCGTCGGTGAAGGTGACGCTAACGAGGTTGAAGGCCGACAGCGAAGCGAGATCCCAGCGAACCACCGTGGAGAAGGTGGCGGTGCCATCGGCCTCCTGGGTGAAGTCTCCATCCGCGACCGTGTAGGTCGAGGTCGAGGGGCTCTCGCCGTCGAGCGAGTAGGTCACGTCGAGCTGCGTGATGTCGGCGTCGGCGTCGAAGCCGTCGACCGTGAGCGTGAAGCTGCGGAGGTCGGTTGCGGTCTCGACGGTGAGCGTCGTGACGGCGGGAGCGTGCGAGCTGCAGACGGGCGCGCCCGTGACGGTCGAGCAGAAGTTTCCGCCGTCGCAGAGGTCGAGCGTGGTGCTGCAGGCTCCGCCCGCCGCAACCGCGCCGGGGATGGCCGCGCTGTCGCTCGCATCGTAGTCGTTGCTGTCATACAGTTCGACTCCGATGGCCGCTGCAGTCGGGTAGTCCGAGAGGCCGGAGAGCTCCTTGAAGAAGGTCGAGAAGGGGCTCGCCTGGGACACCGTGTCGCTTGCGAGCGTGCCGAGCACCTGGCCCTCGCTGTTGAGCACGGTGAAGACAAGGCCGGTCACGTTGGAGAGAGCGTCGCCGACGGAGAGGGTAACCGAGGCGGCGTCGAGCGAGGTGCGGTTTGCCGTCAGGTCAAAGATGAAGGGCACGTCGCTGATGCAGAAGTTCGAGTCGCAGGTCGCGCTGGTCTCGCAGGCGTCGATGGTAGCGTCGTCTGCGCAGTCGCCGCCGATGGCAACCAGGAGCGGCAGGGCATCGGTCACGTCGGCGCTGGTGTGACCCGCGGCGTCGGCGACGCTGATGGCGACGGTCGAGCCGTTCGGGATACCGACGAGCGAGAGGGTCACAGCAACATCGAAGGAGCCGTCGAGGGCGACATGATCGTCCGGCGTGGAGGTCGTGCCCGACGCGATGGTGGCGCCCGTGGGGCCAAACACGGTGTAGGCGAAGCTGGTTGCATCGCCGTTCGGGTCGCCGCCGGTCAGGCCGAAGGTGAAGGCGGTCGAATCGCTGCGGCTGACCGTCAGCGAGCTGATGAAGGGGTCGACCTCGATGCAGAGGCCTTCGCTGCACTCCAGGCCGGCATCGCAGATGGCGGCAGCCGGGTCGGAGCAGTCGCCGTCCACGCCGACGATGCCGGGCAGCGGGATGGTGATGGTGTTGCTCTCGAGGCCGGTGCGGTCGATGAGCCTCGCCGAGATGGTGGTGCCGTTGCGGAGGGTCTCGAGGCCGATGACGTCGACGATCTCCGAGAGGGTGTCGTCGCTCATCTCCGAGAGGTCGAGGAGCCAGCCGAGGCCGACGATGGGGCCACCGGTCTGGTCGAGCGCGTCGATCTGCACCTGTGCGATGTCGCCGTTGTCGTCGCTGCCCGTCAGCTCGGCCGAACCGTTGTTGAGGTCGGTGCGCGAGAAGCTGAAGGCGGTGAGGACCGGCGCAGCGGTGGGCTCGCAGTACTGGCCGAGGCCGCAGGCGTAGTCGTTGGCAAGGCAGGCGGTTCCGGCGCGCTCACAGGGGGCGCCCGGGTCGCCGGGCTGCGCGACGGCGATGGAGGTCGATGAGGTCTCGTTGCCGCTGCTGTCCGAGAGCGTGAAGATGACCGACACGGGGGCCCGACCTTCGAACGCATAGGTTCCGGACTGACGGAAGGTGGAGCCGGAGAGCGGGTAGTCCTCGCGGAGGGTCTCGTCGCCACCGAAGCTCCAGGTCACCGCAAGGTTGGTCAGGCCGCCATCGGCATCGAAGCCGCTGACGGGACCGAAGGAGGCAACGCCAAGTTCGGAGATGGAGGCCTCGAAGCCGGTCAGGACGGGGGCCGAGGG
>CAIQPA010000137.1 GCA_903873545.1 uncultured delta proteobacterium | reverse complement strand
CTCTCCGCGGCGGTGGAGTGCGCAGCGGGCGGCCTCTCCGGCGGTCACGCCACCGGCCACCTCCTCGCCGCCGACCTCTTCTACCTGCCCGACACGCCCCGCTGGGAGGTACCGCGCAGCCCCGGGCTCGGCCTCCCCGCACCGCTCTGGGAGCAGGCGTGACAGCCCTCCGCGACCGGCTCGCCGCGCTGCTCGAGACGTGCGCCCAGACCCCCGCGCTCCGGCTCGACGTGGCCACCTACACCTGGGGCGAGCTGCGTGATGCGGCCCACCGTCTCTTCCATGTTGCAGACGCCGCATCCCACTCCCCCGCCCGCCGCATTGCCCTCGCCACCGCCGACCCGCTGCTCACCGCCGCAGCCCTGCTCGGCGCCATCCTCGGGCAGCGGACCCTCATCCTTCTCCACCCCCGTCTCACGGCGTCGGAGCTCGAGGCCCAGGTGACCGCCGCCGCGGCCGACCTCCTCGTTGCAGAACGCTCCCTCGCGGCCTCTGTCCCTACCTGCGCAGTCGACTGTGACGTCCTGCTCCACGGCGCTGCACCCGAGCCGGCGCGAGCACCCTCCGGCGCGCCGCTGCTGCTGCTCTTCACCTCTGGCACCACCGGCCGTCCGAAGGGGGCCATGCTCTCGCTCGAGGCGCTCTGGGCCGCCGCAGCCGCCTCGTCAGAGCGGCTCGAAACCGGCCCCGAGGACCGCTGGCTCGCCTGCATGCCGCTCGCCCACATCGGCGGCCTCTCCATCCTCTTGCGCGCCCTCCACGACGGCCTCCTCGTTGTCGCTCACCCCCGCTTCAGCGCCGCCGCTGTCGCTGCCAGCCTGCACAGCGAGGCCATCACCCGCCTCTCGCTCGTGCCGACCATGCTCCGCGATCTGCTCGACGCCGGCGCCACACCGCCGCCCTCGCTCCGCACGCTGCTGCTCGGTGGCGCCGCCGCACCGCCGGACCTTGTCTGTCGCGCCGTTGCTGCCGGCTGGCCCGTCGCCACCACCTACGGCCTCACCGAGGCCGCCGCCCAGGTCACCACAGCCAACACCGCGCAGACCGCCTCCGCACCCGGCGCCTGCGGCCTCCCGCTCCCCGGCTACCGCCTCCGCATCACCGACCCTGCCGCCGATGGGGTAGGGCAGATCGAGGTCGCCTCCCCCTCGCTCATGGCGGGCTACTTCAACCAGCCCGAGGCTACCGCCGACCGCCTCCGCGACGGCTGGCTCCGCACCGGTGATCTCGGCCGTCTCCTCCCCGACGGCCAGCTCTGCGTTGTCGCTCGCCGCTCCGACCTCATCGTCTCGGGCGGCGAGAACGTCTACCCCGCCGAAATCGAGGCTGCCCTCCGCACCCTGCCCGAAGTCGCCGACGCCTGCGTCGTAGCCCGTCCCTCCGACCGCTGGGGCCAGGAGGTCGCAGCCATGCTCGTGCTCCGTCCCGACACCTCGTTCACGCTCGAAGCCCTACGCGTCGCACTCGCCGACCGGCTAGCCACCTTTAAACTGCCGCGCGCCCTCCTCCTCGTCCACGCGCTCCCGCAGACCGCCACCAGCAAGGTCGACCGCCGAGCCGTCGCGGACGCCTTTGCCGCCGCCCCGAAGCAAACTTGAAGGACCGGGCCCGTTCGACTATCCGAAGGGCCGTTACCGCGCCGCGCGCGGGCCCTCTGCCGAGTTGTTGTCATCTTACCAGAGCTGTTGATCCTTGTGGTGCTGACCCTCGCTAACGGCGTTTTTGCAGGCGCCGAGATCGCGATGCTCAATGTCCGGAAGTCGCGGCTCCGTGAACTCGCCGAGAAGGGCAGCAGCGCCGCCCGCTCTGTAGAGACCCTCCGCGAGAACCCCGAGCGGCTCTTCGCCACCGTACAGGTCGCCCTCACCGTCATCTCGAGCGGTGCCGCAGCCTACGGAGGTGCCGCTGTCTCCGAAGATGTCGCCACCTACATCACGGCCCTCGGGATCATAGACCCTAATCTGGCCAAACCCGTCGCACTCGGCATCGTCGTCGCCGGCCTCTCCTTCCTCTCGCTTGTCCTCGGCGAGCTGGTCCCCAAGTCGCTCGCGCTCCGCACCACCGAGCGGTATGCCCTCCTCATCGGGCCCCTCCTCCTTGTCCTGAGCCGGGCCCTCTCGCCCTTCATCCGGCTGCTCACAGCCACCTCCAACGTCATCCTCCGGCCCTTCGGCGACTCCACCAACTTTGCCGAGAGCAGACACACCCGCGAAGAGCTCGAGAACCTCATCGAAGAGGCGGCCGACGACACCATCGACGAGCGGGTCTCCGACCTCGCCACCCGCGCCCTCGCCTTCGGAGACCTCACCGCCTGGGACGTCATGATCCCCAAGAGCGATGTCGTCGCCATCGAGGTCGGCATCAGCCCCGCTGCCCTCCGCAAGACCATCTCTGGCACAAGCCACACCCGCATCCCCGTCTACCGCGGGGAGCTCGATGAGATCATCGGCTACCTCTCCATCAAAGACCTCCTGCCTTCGCTCATCAGCGGCGACTCGCTCGACCTCGCCAAGCTCATCCGCAAGCCCGTCTTCGTCCCCGAGACCAAGGCTGCGGTAGACCTCCTCGACCAGCTCAAGCAGGACCGCCTCCACATGGCCTTTGTGGTCGACGAGACCGGCGGCCTCTGCGGCCTCGTCACCATGGACGACCTCGTCGAAGAGCTCGCTGGCGAGTTTTTTGGAGAACACCACCGCGAGGTCGCCGAGAGCTTCAAGATCGAAGCCGACGGCTCCGTCATCGCCGAGGGCAAGGCGCAGATCCGCGACATCAACCGAGCGCACGACTGGGAGCTCCCCGAAGACGACGAGTTCTCCACCGTCGCCGGCCTCGCCATTTCGCTCGCCGGCTCCATCCCCGAGGTGGGCTCCACCTACAAAGCCGACCAAGGCTACCTGCTCGAGGTCCTCGACGCCTCTGGCCGCCGCGTGAAGAGGCTCCGCATCCGGCCGCCGCAGTCGCTCGTCTCCGACGCCTCCGCAGACTGAACCGCGGTCTCGGCGCCCCCTTGCTCACGCTCCACGCGCTCTACCGCTACCCCGTGAAGTCGCTCGCCGCGCAGCCGCTCGGCAGCGCCCTCGTCGGCCCGCGCGGGTTGGAGCACGACCGCGCCTGGATGGTCGTCGACGCGGCCGGAGAACAGCTCACGCAGCGCACCCTGCCGGCCATGGTCCGGCTCGTCGCCCAACCCGTTCTAGGCGGCATCTCGCTCCGCGACGGTCTTGACCGCATCACCGTCGGCCACCCCGTCGACGGCCTCCGCGACGTCACCGTCTGGGAGGGTCCCGTGCCCGCGCTCGACGCCGGCGACACGGCCGCCCGCTGGCTCTCCGACCGGCTCGGCCAGCCCGTGCGTCTGGTCCACCAGCCGCCCCATCTCCTCCGCCCCGTCGACGCCCGCTACGCCGCCGGCGACCAGCTCACCTTTGCCGACGGCTTCCCGCTGCTCGTCGTCAACCTCGCCTCGGTAACGGCTACGGCTGCAGCCGCCGGCATCCCTGCCGACCCGCTCCGCTACCGGCCCAACCTCGTCATCGAAGGCGCCGAGCCCTTCGCCGAAGACCACTGGCGCCGCCTCACCATCGGCGAGGTGGTCATCGACCTCGTCAAGCCCTGCGCCCGCTGTGTGATGGTCAACAACGACCCCGCCACAGGCCGCTCCGGCACCGAACCACTCGCCACGCTTGCCCGCACCCGAAAGTTCGCCAACAAGGTCATCTTCGGCCAGAACGCCCTGGTGCGCGGCGGGGGCACCCTCCTCGTCGGTCAACCGGTTCACTGCGAACCCTGAGGAATCTCATGCTCAAACCCATCCTGGAGGTCGCTCGCCACGAGCTCGTCTCCGCCTCCCGGAGCAAGCGGCTCTGGGCCATCACCGTCCTCTACCTTGGCAGCGCCCTCATGGGCGGCGTGGGCTATGCCTGGACGCTCAACCAGCTCCGTGCCCAGCTCATCGAGTCCATGGTCGCCAGCGGCGCCAACCCGCTCACCGCCTCGGCGATGGTCTCTATGGTCGCCTCGGAGGGTTACGACGAGATGGTCGCCCGGCTCGGCGGCATCGAAACCGCCCAGCTCCACCCCGACTTCCAGACCTCCTTCATGATCCCCGCGCTGGTCTGGGGGCTGCAGGCCTTCCTGCCCTCGCTCATCGCGCTCTCCTGCTACGACTACATGACCAGCGAGCTGCAGGCCCGCTCACTCAACTTCAACCTGCTCCGGGTCTCCCGCTCCGAGACCCTTGCCGGCAAGACCCTGGCTTGGGCAGGCGTGCTCGGGCTCCTCGTCGTCGTTGGGAGCGGGGTGCTGCTCACCTCCGCGCAGGCCATGCTCGACATGCCCTTCCCTCCGGCCACCTACTGGCTCGCGCTGAAGTATGTGCTGCTCCTCATCCCCTTCATGCTCACCTACCTGGCCATCACCACGCTGGCCTCCGTCCACTTCACCCGGCCCACTGCGGCGCTCTGGGGCTCCATGCTGCTCGCGGCCCTGCTGGCCAGCTTTGCCACCATCGAGCACCTCGCGGCGAGCCGCCCTGCGCTGCAGCCCTTCACCTTCCTCGTATGGCTCGCACCGCGCTCCTACGAGTCGGGCCTCTGGCAGTCGGGCTGGACCGCCGCTGCCACCTCTGTGGGCGCCTACCTCGCCTTCGCTGCCGGGCTCTACGCGCTCGCCGACCTCCGCCTCCGCAAGCGTGACCTATGAGCCACTCCGACGCAGCCATCAGCATCAACGCGCTCACCAAGTTCTACGGCGACAAGTGCGCCGTGAACGCCCTCTCGCTCGAGGTGCCGCGCGGCGCCGTTTACGGCCTGCTGGGCCCCAACGGCGCGGGCAAGACCACCACCTTCAGCATCCTCGCCTCCATCCTCCG
>CAIQPA010000136.1 GCA_903873545.1 uncultured delta proteobacterium | reverse complement strand
GCTCCGTGCACAGCAGGCCGAGCTCGAGAAGGCGCGCAAAGAGACAGAGGCGCTCCGTGCACAGCAGGCCGAGCTCGAGAAGGCGCGCAAAGAGACAGAGGCGCTCCGTGCACAGCAGGCCGAGCTCGAGAAGGCGCGAAAGGAGGCCGAACAGGCGCGGGCAGCGGAGCAGCGGTTCGCACGGGAGCAGGAGGCGAGCAGGCTGGAGCAGGAGCGGGCCGCGCGCGCGGCGGAGGCCAGCAGGTTGGAGAAGCAGCGCCCGGCGAACGGGCAGTCGATGAGCGCGCGGGAGCAGTATGAGGCGGAGGTCCGGGCGCGAATCGAGGCGGAGGAGCGGGCCGGTGAGGCAGACCGAAAGGCGCGCGATGCAGCCGGCGCAGCGCCCGCGGCCGGTGGGCAGCAGGCCGCGCCGCTCTACCCCACAGGCGGGCGGCGCCGGACCTGCAAGGCGGTCTCGTCGGACGGCACCGAGCGTCGGATTCCCTGCCCGCGTAACTGATGAGCAGCAGCCTGTAACCCGACTCCGTGGGAAGGGTGTCTCCCTCACACGAAACCCGCGGCGCACTCGTGCTGAACCCGCGGTAGGATGGGCGACCCATGGCAGCACCCCACAACGCAGATGAGACCTTCACGCAGTTTGTCGCAGCCCATGGCGCGATGGCGCGGCGGGTTGCCTGGCGGCTGATGGGTGGCGACGGCGCGGCGGCCGACGATGTGGTTCAGAATGCCTTTGTGAAGGCGCACGCCAAATTCCACACGGTGTTGCAGGAGGGGGCGCGCGAGGCCTGGTTCCGGCAGATCGTGGTGCGCGAGGCGCTGAACCAGCTCCGGTGGCTCGGGGTGCGGCGACGGGTCGCGCAGCTGGCCGGGTTTGATGATCGCGTGCCGCCGGCGCCGATGCGCGACAGCGGCGCGGTGGCCCGGATCGAGGCGGCGGTGGCGGCGCTCTCGCCGCAGCAGCGGGCCATCTTTGTGCTCGTCCATCTTGAAGAACAGACCGTCGCCGAGGCTGCGGCCCAGCTCGGCATCGCGGAGGGGACGGCGAAGAGCCACCTGCACCGCGCCCTCACCTCTCTGCGAACCCAACTCGAGGATCTCCGATGAAGCGAAACGAAGACGAGGCGATAACTGCAGCGCAGCTCCGGCAGCTGCGTGATGGCTGGCAGCCGGCAGGCGAACTTCCCGCCGACTATGCTGCGCAGGTGGTGGCGGTTTCGATGCGGCGGCGGCGGGTGCGGCGCATCTCGCTCTCGGTGCTGCTTGCGCTCGTCGCAGTGGTCCCGGTGGCCTGGCAGCTCCGTGATGCGCCCGAGGTAGTCGCGGAGGCCTCGGCGCCGGAGATCGCGCCGATGGTGGCGACGGGGGAAGTTCTCGAGGGGCCAGAGGTTGTTTCGCCGGTGATCGCAGCGGTTGCTCCGCAGCCACCGGAACCGGCCGCGCAGGAGCCTGCCCGCAGCCAGGAGCCCGACCTGGTGGCAGAGGCGGTGGTGCTGCGCCCGGAGCGGGTGCTGACGTCGCGCCGGAGCTACCGCGACTCGTTCCGCGAGCTGGGCGAAGAGTATGACGGGATCGCCGATATCTATTTTGATGACACAGCGAGGTAACCCGAAAGGGTACCGAGCGTTGTCTTCCTGTTGTTCAACGAATTCCGGGCCGATGGCCCACACTGCTCGAGGAGGAATCATGCGTCACGCCACTTTCCGTACTGCTTCGCACCTGCTGCTGGGTGCCCTGCTCTTTTCGGCTGCGGGCATCTCGACGGCTGAGGCCGGCCAGCGCCGCGGGCCGCCCCCCGCTCCGATGGGGCCTCCGCCCGGCCAGGCTGAAGGTCGCGGCCAGGGTGAGATGAACCCGCGCGAAGGGCTCCGTCTGCTCAAGGAGCATGCGAAGGAGCTGGGCATCAGCGATGCAACGCTGGACCAGATCAAAGAGCTGGCGCGGAAGGGTCGCGACAGCCGCGGCGCGCTCGACGACAGGCTCGACGATGCGCGCGACAAGATGCGCGACCTCATGCAGAGCGACAGCCCGGATCGGGCGAAGGTGATGGCAGCTATCGAGGAGGCCGGCCGCGCAGAGATTGCGCTGCGCCAGCACGATGTGGAGGTGCTGCTGCAGATCCGTGCACTGCTCACGCCGGCGCAGCGGGAGGCGATGAAGAAGCTGATGCAGGAGGAGCGTGGCGGACGCGGCCCGCGCGAAGGGCGCGGTGATGGTCCCGGTCGGGGCGAAGGCCGCGGACGGGGTGATGGACCGCGCAACGCAGACGACAACTAGCGGAGATCGAGGACCGGCTCCGGGAGCGCGAGCTGCTCGGTCGAGAAGTCGGTTCCGTTGCTCTCGAACTGCTCTCCGCGGAGCGACGACCGGAGTTCGGTGAGGCCGAAGCCGGGCCCTTGGATGGCGATGCCGACGGCGTTGAAGGAGAGGCTGGCGCGGTCGACGTCGAGGTAGAGGGCGTCGCCCGCGAGCTGCAGCCCGCAGAGGCTGTTGCCGATGAGGGTGAGGTTGGTGCCGACGGCCGCGCCACCGTCCGTCAGTGCGAGGCCTGTGCCGAAGCCGCCAAGGGGTTCGGCGCGGGGCCTCGTTGCCTCTACGGCGAGGGCGGTGAAGCTGAGTCGGCTGCTGGGGTCGGTGACGAGCAGCCCGACGCCCCGGTTGCGCTGCAGCAGCGCCCGCTCGAGCCGCAAGGTGGCGCCGGTCTGGACCTCCGCGCCGCCGCCGTGGAGGCCGTTCGCGCGGGGCTGGGTGTCTGCAACGACCGCGTCGCGGAGCGTTGCGGTGGCGCGGCCGCTTACGAGCAGTCCGAGCTCGTGGTTGGCGAGCAGCGCGGCTGCATCGAGCTCTGCGGTAGCGCCCTCTGTGACGAAGAGGCCCATGCCGCCGCGGCCGTCGCCTGCCTGCGGGAGGGTTCCGCTGACGACCAGCTGGCTCACGCGCGCGGTGGTGCCCGCGCCGGTTGCGTAGAGGCCAGTGAAGCGGTTGCCGCGGAGCAGGAGGCGGTCTGCGACGAAGGCGGCGCCCTCCTGGAGCCAGATTCCGAGCCCAGCGCGGCCGTCGGAGGGGTTGGAGCGGGTGGTGGTCGCGGTGAGGTCGTCGAGTTCGATGCGGCTGCTGCCGGTCGCAAAGAGGGCTGCCTCGGTGTTGCCCGACAGCAGGGTGCGGTGGAGGTCTGCGATGGCGCCCGACTCGACAGCAATGCCGTTGCCTGCGCCGTCGCTGTCGGGCTCGGTGCTCTGGACGAGGCTGTCGGAGAGGGTGAGCCGGGTGCGGAGGCCTGAGGCGAGAAGGCCTGCGCTGCGGCTGCCCGTGATGAGGGTGGAGGAGGCCTCGAGCGCGGCGCCGCCTGTGATGCTGGCGCCGTAGCCGTTCGCGCCTGTGCTCCGCGCGCCGCGGGTGTTGCGCACCACCACCTGATCGAGGGTCGCGCGGGTGCCCGCGCCGTCGATCGAGAGGGCGAGGTCGAGGTGGTCTGCGATGGTGGTGCGGGTGAGCGAGGCGGTCGCGCCGTTGGTGAGCTGGAGGCCGCGGCCCGCTGCACTGTCTCGGGCGCGGGCGAGAGTGGAGGAGACAAAGAGGTCTTCAGCGGTGAGCGTGGTGGCGGTGCCGTCCGCAGCGATTGCGACCTCGCGATTGTCGAGCAGGGCGGCCTCGTTCAGGGTGGCGGTGGCGCCGGCGCGGAGGTCGATGGCTCGACCGAAGAGGCCGTCGGTGAGCCGCTCGATGGTGGCTCCGACGAGGAGCCGGCTGGCGGTGATGGAGGTGCCGGCGCCGTCGAGCGAGAGGGCGATGTCGCGGTTGCCGAGCAGCGTGATATCGGAGGCCGCTACGGTGGCGCCGTCGGTGAGCGCGATGGCCCGTCCGAAGGTACGGGCCGCAGCGGCGCGGGTGCCCTCGATGCGGAGCTGTGCGAGGGTGACGGCCTGTGCGCCGTTCACCAGGAGGCCGACGGTTCGAGCGCCGACGATGGCAAGGGCAGTGAGGGTATGGGGAGCATCGGCGCCAGGGGCGATGGTCACGCCGGGACGCTCGCCCGTGAGGGTGAGGTTGGCGAGGGCGACGGGGGCGCCGGAGGCGATGTCGACGACGCCGGCGCTGTCGGAGGGCTGGTCGGAGGCGAGGGTGGTGCCAGCGACGCAGGCGCCGACGAGCGCGACGCTGCGGTCGAGTCGGACGGGCGTGTTGTAGTTGCCAAGCGCGAGTGCGACGAGGCCGGTCTGGGCGGCGCGGATGGCTGCCGCACCGAACGGGCGGGGGCTCTGGCGGGTGCCGGCGCCGTCTGCGGCGGCATCTGCGGCGGCGTAGACGATGGGGCCGGTGAAGGCCGGCGCGTGGGCACGGAGGGTGGCTTCGTCGGGCCATCGATCGGCTTCGCTGGGGCAGGCGGTTCCGAGCGGCTGGCAGGTTGCGGAACCGAGGCGGGCGTAGGTGCCGGCAGGGCAGTCGGCGGGGAGCGGAGGGGGTTCGCAGCGGTTGAACTGTGGCAGCCCTTCGGGCGGGTTTTCGGCGCCGGAGCCGTCGGTCAGGGCCGGCACCGCGGTCCACCCTGCCGGGCAGTCCCAGTCGGGGAGGTGGGGCTGGCAGGTGCCGGTGGCCGGCGCGAAGCCGGAGCCTTCAAAGATGCGGCCGCTCGGGCAGTCGCTCGGGCTGCTGCCACGGGGCTGCGCAGGGCAGAGGCCAGAGCGGCTGGCGACCCAGCAGGTGGCGCTTCCGGACCCTTCGCCGGAGCCTTCGCCAGAGCCGTCTGGCGAGGCGCGAAGCCCGACCGCCGTACCGTCGTCGGAACAGGCTCCGAGGACAATCGCCCCCAGAAAGATGAGCGTGCGAGAGATGGGGTGCATGGTGGGTCGGGCGCCGAGAGGGCGCAGCCTTACCCAGCCCTCTTTGACCCACCGCGCGACGCTGTCAAGGCAGCGCGCCGCTCGGGTCGGGGATGGGGAGCGAGCCGAAGGAGACATCTTCGGCATTGTCGGAGAACTGCTCGCCGCGGAGGTGCTCTCGGACGAAGGCGGCGCCGTCGACCGGGAGCTGGACGGAGAGGCCTACGGCATTGCCGGAGATGGTGGCGCCTTCGATGTCAAAGAAGGCCCCATCACCGGCGATCTGGAGTCCACATTGGGCGTTGTCG
Organism: uncultured delta proteobacterium; assembly: GCA_903873545.1. Lineage (GTDB taxonomy): Bacteria > Myxococcota_A > Bradymonadia > REDH01 > REDH01 > CAIWGR01. Next base: position 1,304 of record CAIQPA010000136.1, on the reverse strand, counting down.
AGGAGCGATATGGCTGTCCCTACGAACTGTGCCTCGTCGTAGATGCCGAGCGCTGTGCCGAAGTCATCGCGTGGCGCGATGCGCTTGCGTGTTCCCTCGATGGCGAGGCCTGTGGCGGTGACGCTGGTGGCTGCGTCGATGGCGAGGATGGCGAGGTCGTGGTTGTCTTGCAGGAGTGCGGTGGAGAGGGTGAGTCGGGCGCCGCGTGTGACCTCGATGGCTCGTCCGTTGAGGCCGGAGGCAAGGTCGGGGGCGGTCTCTTCGATGAGGAGATTGCCTGCGGCGAGCGCTGAGCCGGCGCCGGTCGTGAGGATGCCGAGGTTGTCGATGCCGGAGAGGGTGGCGCGTTCGATTGTGACGGTCGCGCCGTCGGAGCTCAGGATGCCGACCGTGTCGGGTGCATAGGGGCCGGGGGTGATGACGAGGTCGGTTCCGTTGAAGCTAGAAAGCGGGTCTCGGACGTAGAGGCCGGCGACAAGGTTGCGCGCGAGGCGGAGGCGCTCGCCCGTCATGGCACCACCATCGCGGACGCCGATGCCCACGCCGATGGGCAGGCCTGCGTTGGGTGGGCGGGTATCGATGATGGCGAGGTCGGAGGCCTGGAGGTTGGCGCCGAGGCCGGCGACAAGGATCGCGGCCTCATGGTTGCCGCGGAGGTAGGCTCGGCGGATGGAGCCGGTGCCGCTGTCGAAGGCCTCGAGGCCGACGCCGAGCCGGTTGTCGGAGGGGCGGGGGGCGGTCTCTTCGATGAGGGCGTCGGTGACTTCGAACCGGCTGCCGACTTCGGAGACACGCACGCCGCCCTGGTGGTTGCGTCGGAAGATCGCTTGGCTCACAGAGGCGCGGGCACCGTCGAAGGCGATGAGCCCATCGCCGAAGTCTCCGTCGCTGCGCTGCGGTTGGGTATCCTCGATCAGGGCATCTGAGAGGGTGAGGTCGCCGTCTGTGCCAATGCTGATTCCCGCACGGAGGTTGCGCCGAACAGTGGCTTGACGCAGCGAGGCGACCGCGCCGACGGTCATCGAGATCCCCACGCCGAAGGCGTCGTTGAGCGCCTGTGGCCGGGTCTCTTCGATGAGCAGGTCGGTTGCAGAGAGTGTACCGGCATCGAGGTAGAGAGCGGAGCCTGCCGCGCGTGCAATGATGAGCTCCTGTGCGGTTGCGACGGCCTTGTTCACGACCGCGAATCCGGAGCCGCCCGTGGAGCTGGGATTGGGCGCCATGTCGTGGAGGTAGAGGCGGTCGGCGGTGAGCGTGGTGCCGTCGTCGGCGACAAGGAGGCCGACCAGGTCGGCGCCCGAGAG
>CAIQPA010000135.1 GCA_903873545.1 uncultured delta proteobacterium | reverse complement strand
GCCCAACACGAGCGGCCACGACGATGGCAACGAGGCGACCGGGCCGACCACGCCTGAGGTCTCATCGCAAGACTCGGTCTGGGTGCAGGACCCCGGCTTCGAGCGTGCCCTCCGCGGCGGCGTGACCGCCATGCAGATCCTGCCCGGTTCGGCCAACCTCGTGGGCGGCCGCGGCTTTGTGATGAAGAACAAGCGGGGCGCGCGGATTGCCGAGCAGCTCCACTTCCCCGGCGCGCCGGAGACGCTGAAGATGGCCTGCGGCGAGAACCCCAAGCGGGTCTACGGCGAGCAGGGCCGCATGCCCTCCACCCGCATGGGCAACATTGCCACGATTCGGCAGATGTGGCTCGATGCGGCGGAGTACCGCAAAGAGTGGGACGACTACAACGCGAAGCTCGATGGCTGGTGCGGCAAGGATGATCGCTCCGGCGAGCCGCCGGACGCACCGTCGCGCGATCTGGGCAAGGAGACGCTGGCCGAGGTGCTGCGTGGCCACATCCTGCCGCAGATCCACTGCTACCAGGCTGACGACATGCTCAACCAGGTGCAGGTGGCCGACGAGATGGGCTTTGCGATCCGCAGCTTCCATCACGCGGTCGAGGCCTACAAGATCCGCGACGTGCTGGCGGCCAAGGAGATCTCCGTGTCGACCTGGCCCGACTGGTGGGGCTTCAAGATTGAGGCCTACGACACCATCAACGAGGGGCCCGGGTTGCTGACCGAAGCGGGCGCCCGCGCGGTGCTCAAGTCGGACTCGCCCATCACCAACCAGCGCCTCGGCCAGGAGGCCGGCAAGGCGCTCGCGGCGGCACGGAGTGCAGGCATCAAACTGGACGACAACGACGCCATCCGCTGGGTGACCGCCAACGCTGCATGGGCACTCGGCATCGAGAAGCTCACGGGCACGCTGGAGGTTGGGAAGATGGCCGACATCGTTGTCTGGGACCACCAGCCGCTGAGCAGCTACGCGAGCGCGGTATGGGTCTTTGTGGATGGCATCGCAGAGCTCGACCCGAACAAACCGGCAGACCCTTGGAGCGACTTCGAGGCCGGCATCAACAACCATGTGCGAGGTGGCCGATGAGCCGCATCTTTGCCGTCGCCTTCGCGACGATTCTCTTCGCGGCCTCACCCGCCTCTGCCGCCACGCACGACCGCTGTGTGACCGGCGCAACCATCTACTCCGCGACCGAGGCGCCGCGCGCGGCAACGGTCTGCATCACGGGCGGCCGCATCAGCGGTATCTTTGACGCAGCGGCTGCAGCGCCGGATGCCGGTGAGACGATCGAGGCGAAGGGGAGCTGGCTCACGGCCGGCCTCACCGATGTGAGCACCCAGGTGGGGCTCATCGACATCGATCAGGAGCATGACGCAAACGACACCGAAGGTGGTGGCGACCCGGTTCGCGCCGGCCTGCGCGCCGATTTCGGCTACAACCCCGACTCTGCGGTCATCGCGGTCTGCCGCAGCGGCGGCCTGACCTCGGTCGTCTCGGGCCATTCCGGCGGTCTCATCTCGGGTGTTGCCCAGTGGTTCGACCTGGGCCGCGGCGGGGTCACAGACCTCATGCCCGCGCAGAGGGGGCTGCTCCGTGCGGCCTATGGCTCCGGCGCGGGCCACACCGTCGGCGGTTCGCGCGGCGACGCGATGCTCCGCTACCGCGAGCTGCTCGACGATGTGCGGAGCTACGCCGGCAACCGGACGGACTACCTCCAGAACCGGATGCGGGAGCTCACCCTCTCACGCACCGACCTCGACGCCATGATCCCCTTCGCCGTGACCGGTGGAACCTGGGTCTTCGACGTGCACCGCCAGAGCGACATCGAGGCACTGCTCCGGCTCGCAGCCGAGAAGCGGCTCAACCTCGCCTTCACGGGTGCAGAGGAGGCGTGGAAGGTGGCCCCGGCGCTCTCGGCGGCCGGCTCCTTCGTCATCGTGCAGAGCCTCTACAATCTGCCCGGTAGCTTCGACGAGCTCGGCAGCCGCGAAGACAACGCCGCGCTGCTCGACAAGGCCGGCGTAAAGGTCATCCTGACGACGGCCGAGACGCACAACGCGCGCAACCTCCGTTACGTTGCGGGCAACGCGGTGCGGGCCGGTATGCCCTGGCAGCGGGCGCTGGCCTCTGTCACGCTCCACCCCGCCATGCTCGCGGGGCTCGACAAGGACTACGGCGATGTGACGGTGGGACGCGTTGCCAACCTGGTGGTCTGGTCGGGCGACCCCTTCGAGACCTCCACCACCGTGCAGCACCTCATGGTCCGCGGAGAGCGCCTCCCGACCACCTCGCGGCAGCATGACCTGCTGCGTCGTTACCGTTCGATGGACGCCTACCAACGCCCGTAGTATCATTATCGCTTCCCTTGCCTCGCCCTGGAGCGACCGATGACCCTTCGCAACCTCTCGCTTGCCGCGCTTCTGATTTTTGCAGGCTCCATCACCGCCTGCTCCGACGACACGTCCGAGAAGACCGCGGACACGACCGACACAGCCGACACAAACGCCGATGGTTCGGGCTCGGGCGAGGGCTCTGCGGCGGGTTCCGGCGAGGGCTCCGGCGAGGGCTCCGGGACAGTCGAGATTCCGCTGCCTGAGGGCTGCGATGTGACGGTCTTCCCTGTCGAGGGAGACGACACCATCTCGCTCCAGACCGCGCTCATCGAGATCGCGGAGAACAGCACGCTCTGCTTTGCGCCGGGCACCTACGAGGTCAGCACGGAGCTCTCGCTGGCCGTCGCCGGCGTTACGCTCCGCGGCTCGGGCATGGAGAACACCATCTTCAGCTTCCTGACCCAGACGGTCGGCAGCAACGGCCTCAAGATCACGAGCGACAATGTAACGCTCGAGGACTTTCAGGTCCTCGACACGCCGGGCGACGCGATCCGCGCCGACGCGACCGACAACATCATCTTCCGCCGCGTGAAGGTGCTCTGGCCCGAAGACGGCTCGGTGCGCAACGGCGCCTACGGCCTCTACCCCGTGGGCTGCAACGGCGTGCTCATCGAAGAGTCGGTGGTCATCGGCGCACGTGATGCCGGCATCTATGTGGGCCAGTCGCAGAACATCCTCGTGGAGCGCTCCACCGCCTGGGGCAACGTCGCCGGCATCGAGATTGAGAACTGCGACAACGCCGAGGTGCGTAACAACCACACCTACGACAACACGGGCGGCATCCTCATCTTCAACCTGCCCGGCCTCACCCGCTTTGGCGCAGGCGCCAACGTTCACGACAACCTCGTGGAGAACAACAACCGGGACAACTTCGGCGTCGAGGGCACAGTCGTCGCGGTCGTTCCGCCCGGCACAGGCATCCTCGTGCTGGCCAACGACGACAACGAGTTCCACAACAACACCGTCACGGGCAACAACACCGTCGGCCTGCTGCTCTTCACCTATCAGCCCGGCATCTTCGGCGCGCAGAACGACCCGAACTTCAACAAGTATGCCTCCGGCAACAACATCCACGACAACATCTTCTCGGGCAACGGGACCGCGCCCAGGGGCGCGCTTCCTGCTGTGCTCCCCAACCTGCCCAGCCCGATCCCCGACATCCTCTGGGATGGCTGCTCCGACCCGGCCGTCGACCCGGCGCGGCCTCACTGCATCCGCAACAATGGCGGCGCCACCTTCCTGAACGTGGACTTCTGCGGCTCCTTTGCAAACCCGACCACCGCACTTACGCCGCACGACTGCACCTACGAGCCGCTCCCGGTTCGCCCCTAGCCGTCAGCCGTAACCACGATGCACCGTACGCTCCGCGCACTCCTCCTCACGCTCGCCGTTGCGGGCGCAGCCTGTTCCAGCAGCTCGTCTGACGAGACCAGCGGCGGCGGCGCCGAGATCGGAGCCGACACTGCAGGCGGAGAGGGGAGCGCTGACGCCGCCGGTGAGACATCCGATGCCGGCGACACCAGCGGCTCCGGCAGCGGCGCCGACACGAGCGTGCTACCGCCGCAGCCCGACCGGCCGCGGCTCGACTCGCCCACGCCGCTCCGCAAGCTGTCGGAGTATGCCTTCTTCGTCGGCCCCCTGCGCGACATGCGCCCGAACAACGGCGTCATCGGCTACTCCGTCAACGCGCCGCTCTGGTCCGACAACGCCTACAAGGGCCGCTACATCGTGATGCCCGAGGGCGGCCAGCTCACGCCGGTTGCAGACGGCGACGAAGACTGGCAGCTGCCCGTAGGCTCCATCGTCATCAAGACCTTCTACTTCGACCTCGACCGGACGACGCCCGACGAAGGCCCCTACCGGATCAACGAGACCCGGCTCCTCTTCGTGACCGCTCGTGGCATCGTCGCAGAGACCTATCTCTGGAACGAGGAGCAGACCGAGGCGGTTCGGTTTGTTGCCGGCACCCGCATCAACATGCAGGTCATCGGTGAAGACGGCGCCTCGGCGAACCAGGAGTATGTGGTCCCGAACAAGAACCAGTGCGCCAACTGCCACAGCCGGAGCGACAAGCTCCACATGCTCGGCCTGACCACGGCGCAGCTCAACCGGGAGAGCCTCGAGGAGCCAGGCCGCAACCAGCTCGAGCTCTGGCAGAGCGCCGGCATGATCGCAGGCGATCTTGGCGACACGGCGCTGCTGCCGGCCTACGACAAGCCCTTCGTCGCTGGTTCGCTCAACGGTCAGGCACGCGCCTACCTCCACGGCAACTGCGCACACTGCCATCGCACGGGGGCCGCCGCCGGCGTGACCGGGCTCTGGCTCCTGGCCTCGGTCACCGACGACTACCGCCTCGGCATCTGCAAGGGTCCCGTCGCTGCGGGCGCAGGGACAGGCTCCTTGCATTACGACATCCTGCCCGGTCATCCAGAGCGGAGCATCATGCCCTTCCGGATGTCGTCCGTGGATCCCGAGATCAAGATGCCCGAGATTCCCAACCTGATCGCAGACCAGCAGGGCTTGGCGCTCATTGAGTCGTGGATCGCGGCGATGCCGCCCGTTGCCTGCAACGAGGTGAACGAGGGCTCCGGTGCGGGCGCGGGCTCCGGCAGCGGACAGTAGCGCAGGCGTTGTTTTTGGCGATGCTGCAACAGTGGGCCCCCGCCTGACGATAATGGTGACAGGGCAGGCGCGCCCCCAGTGCGCGATGCACACCTACCTCCGACCACGACAGGACGCATGAAACAGCTCCGCATCATCCTCGCCACGCTCTGCCTCGCCGCCTGCGGCGCTGAGAGCGCTCTGCCACCCATCGGCTGTCCGGAAGGGACGGAGCGGACCCGGAGCGGCACCTGCATCCCGCTGGATGGCGCCGACGCGCTCGGCGAAGACACGGCGGTGGGCGGCGACACAGGCCTCGTCGACAGCGGCGGCACCGTGGACACCGGGAGCACCGACACCGGGAGCACCGACACAGCAACGGGCGGTGACACCAGCGCCGACACAGGTGTCCCACCCTGCTCCGCCGCGGGGCTGGCGATCAACGAGATCTATCCCAACCCCGACGGCACCGACGGCGACCGCGAGTTCATCGAGATCTCCGGGCCGCCCAGCAGCTCGGCGCTCGGCATCCTCATCACGGTCTTTCGCGCCAGCGACGGCGAGCAGAACTTCGTGGTCTCACTCCGCGGAACGTTTGACGAAAACGGTCTCATGCTCGTCGGCGGGGCAGGGGTGCCGGGCGCCCGCGTCGCGCTCACCGAGTCGCTCCCGAACTCCAACGCCTACTATCTTCTCACCGCCTGCGGCGGCGCCTATGCCGACTCGCTGATCTATGCCGACACCATCGTTCAGGGGCTCCGGACGGAGGGCTCGCCCATCGCGGCGCCCGGCGACGGCGAAGCCTTCTCGCGCTGCGCCGAGCGGGCCGACACCAATGACAACCTCGCCGACTTCGAGGCCGCCACGCCGACGCCTGGCCTGCCTGCCGCGCGCACCGACTTTGCCGCCGGCAGCCCCTGCCGCGTCGGCCCCTGCGACCCTGCGCTCTTTGACGATGTGCGCCTCTCCGAGGTGCTCTACGACCCCGCGGGCACAGACTCGGACGGCTCGGGCTCCCGCGAGTTTGTGGAGATCACCGGCCCGCCGGGTACCTCCGCAGAGCGCTTCACCGTGGTGGCCTACAACGGCTCGACCGGGCTGCCCGTGCTTGAGCGGCCGCTCGTCGGCACCTTCCCGGAAAATGGCCTCTTCGTCCTCGGCGGCCGGAGCCTCAACCCGACGCAAGACATCGCCTGCTCGAGCGGCTGCATCCAGAACGATGCCGAGGCGGTGCAGCTGATCGGCTGCGACGGAAGCGTGGTCGATGCGCTCGCCTGGAAGGATGTCGCCATGCCGCCGCTGGGCGAGGGGGCGCCCGCTCCAGATGCCGCGGACGGGAGTTCGCTGTCCCGGTGCAACCTGCTGGTGGAGTCGGGCGACAACGCCTTGGACTTCGTGGTCACAACGCCGACACCGGGAACAGCCATCGCGCCCGATGAGGCGCTCTGCCGCTGATCCGCCGATTGGTTGCAGCCATCGCGGCCTTCGTGGTAGCAACGGCCCTTCGCGGAGCAGATCTGCTCGGCGATGTCCTGAGAGGAAGCGTACGATGGGTCACTTCAGCCGAATCTTCCCGACCAGCCTGCTGCTGGCGCTTCCGCTTGCCACCTCGCTGGGGGGCTGCACCGAGCCGAACCCGGACTACGTGGAGCCCACACCGCCCTGTGCCTCCGGCCAACGGTACCTGGCAGAGCGGGTCGAGTTCGCTGCGGCCAACAAGGTCGACATCCTCGTGGTGGTCGAGAAGACGGCAGACATGGACGCGACGCAGGCGGCGCTCGGCGCCTCGCTCGGCGGTCTCGTTGATCGCCTCAAGGCCGACGCGTCGCTCGACTGGCAGCTCGGCGTGACAAGCGCCGATACCACCGACGGCGGCGCACTCTACGCGGGCCGTACGGGCGTCGAAGGTTGCCCCGACACCCTGCCGACCCTCATCACCTCCGCCACCGCCGACGCCGGCGCCACGGCCGCCTGCCTTGCTCAGGTCGGCACCGACGGCTCGCCCTTCAGCCGCCCGCTCGAGGCCGCCCGGCTCACGTTCGTCGCACCCGCAAACGCCTCGAGTGGCCTGGTCCGTGACGATGCGCGGCTGGTCATCCTCTTCGTCGGCCTCCATGACGACTGCTCGGCACCCTCGGGCGTGCTGACGTCAGACCCCAACAGCTGCGTCTGGGCTGCCGACCAGCTCATCTCCGCTGCCGACTATGTTGCCACCTTCCGGCAGACCAAGCGGTTCGCCGGCAACCCCGTCTCCATCGTCTCCCTCACGGGCCCCGCGGACGGCGCTACGGTCATCACGGGCACCGCGCCCACGCCCGCCTGCACCGGTGCGGGTACCGCCTTCGCCGGCAACCGGCTCACCGCAGTCGCGGATGCCGCGGCCGTCGCAGGCCGCAGCTTCTCTGCCAACATCTGCGCCTCGAACTTCAACGAGACGCTCGACCGCCTCTTCAACGAGACCATCGCGCCGGCGCCGGACAGCACCTGCCTCCGCTTCGCGCCGGTCGTGACGCTCCAGAGCATCTACCCGCTGACGGCCGTCGCAGGCGGCCTGCAGGCGGGCAGCGACCCCATCGAGACGCTGGGCTTCTGGCTCGACACCGGCGCCGACAGCAGCTGCGCCACCAGCCGCATCGACCTCGACGCGAGCGGTCATCCGACGGCCTCGGCGGCCTACGAGCTTCGCTACTGCTCCAGCGCGGCGGGCGGCGAGTGATCCCCGCCGGCCACCCCGACCATGTCCGGTATGTGGCTGCCGCCGATGGCAGCCGCCTCTTCGTGCGTGAGTATGGCCCGGCCGACGCGCCCAAGACGCTCGTCATCATCCACGGATATGGCGAGCATGGCGGCCGCTACGAGTCGCGCCTGGCCCCCTTCCTCGCCGCCGGCTTCCGCGTCATCGTCCCCGACGTACGGGGCCACGGCCGGAGCGACGGCGGACGCGGCCATGTGATGGCCTTCGACACCTACCTCGACGACCTCGAGCGCATCCTCGCCGAGCTCACCACAGCGCCT
>CAIQPA010000134.1 GCA_903873545.1 uncultured delta proteobacterium | reverse complement strand
TGGCGGCCGTCTCCTTGGCGAGCGTGGAGTTCTCGACGAGCCCGGAGAGGAGCCCCTTCACGCTGGCATCCATGCGCGAGGTGAAGAAGCCGGGCTGCAGACCAACCCAGAGCGAGAGGAAGACCAGCGGGAGAAGCGGTGCAGCCTCGGCCCAGGTCACGTCGGTTGTCTTGGAGAAGCGGCTGCCGGTGACACTGCCGAGCATCAGCCGCTTGGTCAGGCCGAGCAGGTAGATGGCGCCCACAACAACGCGCAGGCCGGCGACGAAGGCGATGACCAGCGCGGCGGTGTCGGGGCCCGTCGGCAGGCTGCCGAAGTGCGTATTGCCCGGCGTGAGCGAGAAGGCCCACGAGCCGGCCGCACCGGCCAGCACAAGGAACTCGCCAACGAAGCCGATCAGGCCGGGAACGCCGGCGTAGGCCATGATGAGGAAGACGAAGAGCACCGCGAAGACGGGCATCTTGGCGGCCAGGCCGCCGTAGTCGTCAACCGAGCGGCTCTCGTACCGGTCGATCAGCACGCCGGCGAGCAGGAAGAGGGCGCCGGCGGTCACGCTGTGGGCGAGGCTCTGCACCAGCGCGCCTGTCATACCCACCTGGTTGATGGCGAAGAGTCCGAGCGTGATGAAGCCAAGGTGGCTCACCGACGAGAAGGCGATCATCTTCTTCATGTCGCGCTGGGTGACGGCGATGAGGGCGCCGTAGACAATCGCGAAGGCCGACAGGATGCCGATGGCCGGCGCAGCCCAGTAGACCGCGTCGGGGAAGAGGGGGATCGCGAACCGGATGAGGCCGTAGGTGCCCGCCTGGAAGACGATGGCGCCGAGGACAAAGGAGCCGGCCGTCGAGGTCTGCGCGTGGGCCTCGGGCAGCCAGGTGTGGAGCGGCGGGATGGGCAGCTTCACAAAGAAGGCTAGGCAGAAGGCGAGGAAGAGTGCCTGTTGCACGCCGACGGGCAGCCCCTGCGCGGTTGCGGCGATGTCGGCGACGCCGAAGGAGGTCGAGCCCCCCTTCACCCAGAGGTAGAAGATGGCCGCCATCATCGGCATGGAGCAGACCAGCGTGACCACAAACAGCTTGGTCGCCGCAGCCACCCGCTGGCGATCGCCCCAGGTGCCAACCAGCAGCGCCAGCGGCAGCAGCATGAGCTCCCAGAAGAGGGCGAAGAGCAGCAGGTCGAGCGAGCAGAGGGCGCCGAGCACGGCGGTGAGCAGCGTGAGGAGGCCGGCGTAGTAGGTGCGCGAGGCGGTCTGAATGGAGTTCACGCCGGCCATCGCGGCAACCACGCCCAGCACCGTGGTGAGGCCCACGAGCCAGAGCGACAGGCCATCGATGCCCAGGTGGTACCGCGCGCCGAGCGCCGGGATCCAGGCCACATTCTCGGCCGCAGAGGTGAACTGCATGCCCGCCTGCGACGGGTCGAAGCCGGCCGCCACGGGCAGGAAGAAGAGCAGCGAGAGAAGCGCGAAGAAGCCGCCCACCATCCGATGGGCCTCCTTGTGCTCGCTCGGCACAAAGGCCAGCAGCAGCGCGCCGGCCAGCGGCGAAAGGACGATGAGGGTCAGCCAGGGCATGGAGGCACTCATGGGGTCACCCCACCGCGGGCAATGAGGAAGAGCACGATGGCCAGCCCGATGAAGGCGATGGTGAGGTAGCGCTGCAGGTTTCCGTTCTGGAGCCGGCCGATGAGCTGCCCCGAGAAGGTGGAGAGCCAGCCTGCGCCGCCCACCGCGACGGTGTCGATGACGAGGTTGTCGACAAAGAGGTCATAGACCCGCGACTTGACCTGCAGCGCCTTGCCGAAGGTGAGGGCGTAGAGCTCGTCGATGTAGAACTTGTTGAGCACCAGCGCGTGGAGGCGGGGCCAGGCCGCAGCGAGGCGGGCGGGCGTCTCGCCGCCACGACCCCAGAGCACAAAGGCGAGCCCCATGCCCGAGAGACCGGCCGCGGTACCTGCGCCAACGCAGCCCCAGATGGCGCCCGACTCGGGGCCGTAGACGCTCCGCACGAGCGCCTCGGTGGGGGCGATGACCGGCGCGATGAAGTGATGGAAGAGGTTGGGCATGCCCGTGAAGTGGGGGAGGCCCGCAAAGCCTGCGACCAGGCTCAGGATGGCGAGCACCCAGAGCGGCCCGGTCATGATGGCGGGCGACTCGTGCAGGTGGGCCTGCGCCTCGTCGGTGAGCCGCTGCTCGCCCGCAAAGACGGTGAAGTAGAGGCGGAACATGTAGAGCGCGGTCAGGAAGGCAGCGAAGAGCGCCAGCGGGAAGAGGACCGCCGAGAGCGCCGGGCTGCCGAGCACCTGCTGGTTGTTCAAGACGCCCCAGAGGATCTCATCCTTGGAGAAGAAGCCCGAGGTGAGCGGGAAGCCGGCGATGGCGAGGCAGCCAATCAGGAAGGTCTTGCTCGTGGAGGGCAGCACCTTGCCCAGGCCGCCCATGCGCCGGATGTCCTGCTCGCCCGAGAGCGCATGGATGACCGAGCCC
>CAIQPA010000133.1 GCA_903873545.1 uncultured delta proteobacterium | reverse complement strand
GAAGTCGCGGCTCTTCCGCGCCAGATACGCGCTCAAGCAGCGCATCGCAGCGGTGATGGAACCATGAGCAGGCTCTCGGACCAGACGGTGGAGTTGATGGGCGCCTACATCGAGGGCGAACTCGATGGCGAGGCTGCGGCCTCGTTTGAGGCGGCGATGGAGGCCGACCCGGCGCTCTTCGCCGAGGTCGAGTCGATGCGCGAGACGGTGCGGAAGCTGGCGTCGCTGCAGCGCCCGAAGGCGCCGGAGGGCTTTTCGGCCGACCTTGCAGCGCGGCTCCGGACGCGGTCGGTGACAGAGCGTCGCGGCGGCATGGGGCTCGAGGAGCGCTGGTTGCAGCTGCTGCTGGTGGCCGGTGTGGCGATGCTGGCCTGGCTGCTCTGGCCGCATGGTGTTTCGGTAACGCCGTCGGCTGGTACTGCGGATGGGAGCGGGTCGGGGAGCGGCGTGGAGGAGATTGTGGTGCCTGCGCTGCCGGCCGGTGAGGTGGAGATCGAGCCTGCGCTTCCCTCACGGGTAGCGGGCGGCCCTGTGCTGCAGATGAAGGCCATCGAGAACCGCTACGAGGTGACGACCGAGCTCGACGCGAAGACGCTGCGCACGGAGCTCCGAAAGGTGGTCGGCGACCGGCAGGTGAAGGAGGTCGAGGGTGGCTTTGAGGTCACGCTTGACGCCAAGGAGTCGGATGCGGAGCGGGTCCGACTGTTGAACCTAGGACGGTATTCGGTAGAGCGGGTCACGCTGCCGGCCGGGCAGCGGCCGCCACTGCTGCTGCGGAGCCGGCCCGCCAGCACAAAGCCATAACGGAGCGAGCGCCATGAGCGACGAGACACGGAAGACAGAACTCGAAGATGTGGCCGCCACCATCGCGCGGCTCGAGGCAGACGGTGCCGCGGCGCGGAGCCGGATGAAGAAGTCGATTGCCATCTACGCGCTCTTCTCGGTGAGTTGGGTGGCCATCCAGTTTGCCGGCTACGGCAACGACGATCGCTTCACCGTGCCCTCCATGATCCTGATGGCGACGGCGGTCTTCGCGATGCCCCGCCGAGTGGCTCCGATGCAGCCGCCGGATGCGCCCAATCCGGTCGATGTCGCGCGGCTGCATGAGGCCTACGCGCAGCTCAAGGCGATCGAGTGGCAGACGACCAAGGTTCGGCTCGCCTATCTGGTGGCGACGGCGGTCTTCTTTGTGCTCCTGCCGAAGCTGGTTGGTCCATGAGCGAGGGGCTCCGCGGCCGCCGCGTCGCCGTCATTGGCGCGGGTCCTGTCGGGCTGGAGGCAGCAGCGCGGTTTGCAGAGGCGGGCGCTTCGGTGACGCTGCTGGAGCAGGGGCTGGTGGGCGAGGCCGTTGCTGCCTGGGGCCATGTGCGCCTCTTCTCGCCGTGGAAGATGAACTGCGGGCCGAGCGGGCTCCGGCTGCTGGGAGCGCTCCCCGCGGAGGCCGAGGCCTTTCCGACGGGCGCAGCGTTTGTGGCGGACTACCTCCACCCTCTCGCTGCGGCGCTCCGGCTGCGTGGCGTGGAGATTGTGGAGAAGTCGCAGGTGGTGGCCGTGGGCCGCCAGACCCTGCTCAAGGGCGAGGCAATTGGCGCGGTCGGTGATCGCCGCCGCGAGCAGGCGATCTTCCGGCTGATTGTGGATGGACCGGCGACGGAACGGGTGCTGACGGCCGACATCGTCATCGATGCGACCGGTACCTGGAGCCAGCCCAACTGGCTCGGTCGTGGCGGCCTGCCGGCTCCGGGCGAGCGGCTCGCGGCGGCCTTTCTGACGCGCCACCTGCCCGATGTTGTAGGTGCTGCCAGGAAGCGGTTCGACTTCGGCCGCGTGGCCGTGGTCGGCGGTGGCTACTCGGCGGCTACCGCCATCGCTGCGCTGGTCGAGCTGCGCGCTGCAGGCGGCGCAGCGGAACTCCACTGGGTGCTGCGTGATCCTTCGCCCTCCTACGCCCGATTCGAGGACGATCCGCTCACAGGTCGCGACGCCCTCTCGGCTCGCATGAACGAGGTGCTGCGCGGAGAGGCCGGCGTGACCATCCATGCAGGCTGCGAGGTGGAGGCCCTCTCCATCTCGGCGCAGCGGGTGAACCTATCGCTCACCGATGGCGCAGGTGCCGAGCATCTGTTGCCGGGCTGCAGCGAGGTCATCTGCGCCACGGGCTATCGCCCCGATCTGGAGCTCTGCCGCGAGCTGCAGGTGCATCTTTGCTACGCGTCGGAGGGGCCGATGAAGCTGGCTGCCGCGATGCTCGCGGCCGGAGGCGCAGGAGGCGACTGCCTCGCGCAGGAGAGCCCCGGTGCGGAGGTGTTGCGGAGCCCCGAACCCAACTTCTTTGTCGTCGGCGCCAAGAGCTACGGACGCGGTAGCGCCTTCCTGCTCGGCATGGGCTACGAACAGGTAGAGCAGGTGGTCGGCCTCTGCGGCGGATAGCAGCGCATCGGTTGGTTGCCTGCGTATTTTGCTCCAGATGAGTCGTGCCTGTAACGCGGGCTTGGTTCTTTGGGGTCGCATTGCGCGCAGTCGAGGTTGCTCATGTCTCTGATTCGGTTTGAAGGTCGGCTCCCCTGGCTCCTCAGCCTCCTCTTGCTGGCCGCCTGCTCCGACGAGGTCGTCAAGAACGACGGCGGCGACACGGGCGCTACCGACACGGGTTCGACCGACACGGGCGCTTCCGACACGGGGGCTACCGACACAGGCGCTACCGACACGGGGGCTACCGACACGGGCGCTACCGACACGGGCACGACCGACACAACGGTTGAGGACACGACCGATACGACGGTCGAGGACACGACCGACACGACGGTTGACGACACGACCGACACGACGGTTGAGGACACGACCGACACGACGGTGGACGACACTTCCGACACGACGGTTGAGGACACGACCGATACGACGGTGGACGACACGACCGACACGACGGTGGACGATACGACCGACACGACGGTGGACGATACCACGCCGCCCCCCGCAGACCTCTGCCTCAACGATGCAGACCTCCTCGCGCTGCAGAACAGCAACGAGACCTTCACCGACCAGTTCAACAGCTGCGCTACCTCGTGCCGAGATGCG
>CAIQPA010000132.1 GCA_903873545.1 uncultured delta proteobacterium | reverse complement strand
AGTGCGACGAGTGCGGTGCGCATTGTCATGGTGCTTCGGGCTCTGTGTCTATCGGCAGACACGCATGCCGCCCGGGTTGACCACGGCGGTGATGTCGCAGTTGATCGGAGCGCAGCAGCCTAGCGAGTCGGAGGGGCATCCTAGCGCGCCGGCGCGACAGTAGTCCTGTCCGAAGGAGCAGTCGCAGCCGCGTCGGCAGCTGCCGCCGGTGCAGCTGTCGCCATCGCAGACCGTGCCGCAGGCTCCGCAGTTGTTCAGGTCTGTCTGAACATCGAGGCAGACTCCGTTGCAGAGGGTGAGGCCGGCCGGGCAGCGGCAGGCGCCGGCGGTGCAGAGCAGGCCCGCGCCGCAGACGATACCGCAGCCACCGCAGTTGTTGGTGGTGTCGAGTGTGACGCAGGAGCCGCCGCAATTGGTCTGTCCGTCGGGGCAGCGGCAGACGCTGCCGGAGCAGACTTCGCCGAAGCCGCAGGCGTTTCCGCAGGCGCTGCAGTTCTGGGCGTCGGTCTCGAGCGAGGTGCAGCGGCCGTTGCAGAGGGCACTTCCGGCGGGGCACTGGCAGCTGCCGGAGACGCAGGCCTGTCCGTCGGAGCAGCTGTTGCCGCAGCGGCCGCAGTTGGCGCTGTCTGCCGAGAAGGAGACGCAGGCGTCGCCGCAGCGGTTGAGACCGTCGGCGCAGATGCAGCCGCCGCGGAGGCAGGTCTCGGTGGACTCGCAGGCGTTGCCGCAGGCGCCGCAGTTGAGGGCATTTGCCTGGGTGTTCACACAGGTTCCATCGCAGTACTCCTCGCCCGTGTCGCAGGTGCAGATGCCGTCGACGCAGAGCTCGCCAGCGCCGCTATCGCAGAGGTCGACCCGGTCGAAGCCGTCGCCCGCGTCGCGGCAGAGCTCGGCGCTGTCGCCAACGCAGCGGCCGGTTCCGGGTGTGCAGGGCTCGATGGGGCCGCAGGCACCGTTGCGGCAGCCGCAGCTTCCGGCGGTGCAGCCGGGCTCGGTGGTGCAGTCACTGGTGATGTAGCGAGAGCCATCGCCGGAGCAGGTGTAGAGGACGGCCCCGTCGCGGCAGACGGTGGAGGTGGGGGCGCAGAGGAGGGCGCGGCAGCGGTCCTGGTAGCAGATGAGGCGGTCGGCGCAGTCGCTGTCGGTGGTGCAGCCCGTGGCGCCGCTGCCGTCGTCGGAGGCGTCGGAGCCTGAGCCTGAGCCCGCATCAGTGCCGGGGTCGGCGGAGCCGTCGGCGAGCGTGGTGTCGGCCGTGCCGGAGCCCGCGGCGTCGAGGCCCGTGTCGGCTGTGCCGCTGCCGAGGCTTCCCGAGGCGCAGGCGGAGAGCAGCGAAAGGAGGAGCGATACGAGGGTCGTCAGAGAGAGGTTTCGGGCATTCATGGGCGTCCTCGAGGAAACTGAATTTCAGATTCTATGCGACTTCTGGGAAGGTTGCACGCTTGACGCGTGTTGTTGACATGGTGGCCGCACAGGGCAAGAGAGAGGCCGCAACAAGGCTGGACGCCCAAGCGACCTAGGAGAGACCATGCGAGAGATCGATAAGTTTGCGCGTCGCCATGGGTCAGAGGTCGAAGAGCTACGCCGTTGGCTTGTGGAGGCGATGGTGCTCGGCGCTGCGGCGGACGGCACCATCGATCGCAAGGAGTCGGAGCGGATCGTCGATGAGATCGCAACGCGCCCCGAGTTTGTGGGGATGAACGAGCAGGAGCTTCGGGATGACCTTGAGGCAGCCTGGTCGGGGTTGGTCCATGACGGTGCGACCGTTCGGCTCTATGCGCTTGCGGGCGCGCTTCGCGGCTACCCGCAGCGGGTGCTGGCCTTCCGTGCGTCGGTATCGACGGCGCTCTCCAACGGCGCGATCGAGCCCTCTGAGGTGGAGTTTCTGCGCGAGATGCAGGGCGTGCTCGGGATTCACGAGAGTGATGTTGCCCGCGCCTTTGAGGAGATCCAGGGGAGCGACGAGTCGGCCTGGCCGGAGCGTGTGGTGCCTGTGGATGCCTACCTCGACTGCCTGCTGATGGCGGGCATGAGCGATGGCCATTTTGCCGACATCGAGCTTGCCACTGTCATCGCCTTCATCCTTTCGCGGCCTGAGTTCGATGGGCTTCCGGAGGAGCACATTCGCGCGAGCATCGAGCACCGGCTGGAGGAGTTCAGCCGCCGCGGCGTGGAGGGTCGGCTGGCCGAGCTCGGCGCGGAGTTTGTGACGGACGAGGAGCGCGAGAATGCCTACGGCCTGGCGCTCTCGATCACGATGGCCGACGCGGAGCTCGACGCAGAGGAGCGGGAGTTTCTGCTGCACCTGCGCCGGGCGCTTGGGATTGCAGACGAGCGGGCTGCGGCGATGCGCGATGCGGTCTGCTTTGACGAGGCCGGCT
>CAIQPA010000131.1 GCA_903873545.1 uncultured delta proteobacterium | reverse complement strand
CCGTCGATGGCCTTCTGTTACTGCTCGGCCGCGGGCGCGGATGGCGGCACGATGTGGGCGCGGGTGCGCCGGCGGGTCGAGGGGCCGCTGTCGACGATGGGGTTCAGCCACGCGGGCTGCGTGCGTCCTGGACTGATCTCGCCGATCCCGGGGTTCCGCCACCGGGTGGCGCTGTTTGCGCTGGGGCTTCGGCTCTTCGGGCCACTCTTCCCTGCCCTGATTTCGCTGGTGCCGAGCTATGCAACGAGCTGGGAGCGGCTGGGACGGACGATGCTTCGGGTCGTCAAGGGAGAGGCCGACCGGTTCATTCTGGAGTCGTCTGACATCAACCGGTTGGGACGGGCATGAGTCGCCGCGGGCAGCTCCGGCTGCTGCTGGTTTTGCTGGTCGCCGCGCTGCTTGTGGGCGCCTGGCAGAGCGGCCTGCTCCACTGGCTTACGGAGCCGCAGCGGCTGGCTGGGGAGATCGCCGGGCTCGGTGCGACGGGGATGGTCGCATTCATTCTGATTTATGGCCTGCTGCAGCCGTTCGGTGTGCCAGGGACGGTGTTTGTGGTGGCGGCGCCGCTCATCTGGCCTTGGCCGGTGGCCTTTGGGCTCAACATGGTTGGCACGATGCTGGCGAGCCTCATTGGGTTCGGGTTTGCCCGGGTGGTGGCGCGCGAATGGGTGGCGGCGCGCATCCCGGCGCGGTTCAGGCAGTACGACGCGCTGCTCGAGGAGAAGGCCTTTGCGACGGTGGCGCTGCTCCGGCTCATCCTCTGGATGCCGCAGGCGCTCCACTTCTTTCTGGGCGTCTCGAGGGTGCCGGCTTGGACCCACTTCTGGGGGTCGCTGGTGGGCTATCTCTTCCCGCTGCTGCTGGTGAGCTACCTGGGCGACCGGCTCTTCGACGGCGCCGGGAAGATGCAGACCGACGCCTGGCCGGCGCTGGTGCTGATGGGCGTGGTGTCGGTTGGCGGCGCGCTGTGGCTGAAGCGGTTGCTGCAGCGGCAGGGCGGGGGCGAACCAACGAGCGCTGTTACTCCGCCGTGACCTGCTCGGTGCGCTGCAGCCGGCTCAGGTCATAGCCCTTCGCAACAAGCCTTCCGAGGATGGCGTCGTAGGTTGCCGCGGGGAGCGCGGGGGTGCGGCTGAGAATCCAGAGATAGTCTCGGCCGGGATGGCCGACGACGGCGAACTCGTAGTCAGTGCCGAGGTCGATGATCCAGTAGTCGCCCCAGAAGGGCCAGAAGAAGGAGACCTCGAGCTTGGCGTTGGTGGTCTTGTCGACCACGCGCGCCCTGCCCTCCACCGAGGAGACCGGACCGTTGAGACCGCCCTTGTTGCAGCGGTTGCGGACGGCGATGTCGCCATCAGGGCGTAGGCTGTAGTTGGCCTGCGTGGCGGTGCAGCCCTTCTGGAATCGCTGCGGGTAACTGGCAATCTCGAACCAGGTACCGGTGTAGCGGTTGAGGTCGACCTGGGCGACGGTCTGAAGGGGTGGCTGCTGTGACGCGCCTGTGCCTCCGCAGGCGGCAAGGAGCGAGGCGAGGAGGAGCACGGTACGGAGTCTCATGGGCGACCTGTGGCGAGGCGCGGAAGCAAACGGGCGCCGAGCGAAGTTGTAGAGATGATGAGCAACAGCGTCGATGGGTGCGGCCGGTGAAGCGGTTTGAATACCACTTCGTGCGGGTTTGCTTTAGGGACGGACGAAACAGGCGGAGCGGGTCATGGCAGGAGCAAAGAGGTTCGAAGGGGTCAGCATCTGCTGGCTGATGCTGGCAGTAGCCCTTATGGTGCCGTCGGTGCAGGCGCAGGCCATGCCCCCGGCCAAGGTGGTGACAGACTTCCTCGAGGCGCGAGCGCTGGTGGAGCGGCGGCCTGCGGAGGCCTACCGGCTGGCTGCGACGCTGCCGGAGATTGAAGGGGCCGATGAGGTGCGGTGGCAGCTGCGGCATGATGCAGCCCGCGCGGCCGGTCTGGACCGCGAGGCTGTGCAGGCACTCGAGGCATTGGAGCGGAGTACGGAGCGCCAGGGCGAGCGGTTTGAGGTTCGGCTGGAGCGGGCGGAGCTGCTCGCAAAGCTGGGGCAGCGCGACGCCGCGCAGACGCTCGTGTCGGTGCTGCTGCGCGAACGAGACGAGATCAAGGGGCCCTGGCTGGAGCGTCGCGACGAGCAGGCACGGCTGCTGCGACTCGCGCACGACCTGGCGGTAGCGGCCGGCCGCACAGAGGCTGCGCGCGGCTTTGCGACGAGCCTGCTGGTGGAGCTTCCGGCAGAGATCCCGACCAAGGCGCCGGGGCTCTCCGTAACGCCGGAGGCGCTGAGCGACGGCCAGCGCTGGCGCCGTGCCGGCAACCAGTTCGATGGCTGGGACTACGCCGGTGCCCGCGCCGAGTACGAGCGGGTGAAGAACAACCCGGAGCGGCACGACGAGGCCATCTGGAAGCTGGGTCTCATCGGCCTGCGCAAGCTGCGCGACCGCCCTGCCGAGGCGGAGCAGTACTTCCTCGAGCTGTCGCAGCCCGGCAAACCGCGCGCGGAGGCGTCGCTCTTCCTGCTCGCCCGCGCCTACATGGTGCAGGAGCGCTACGACGAGGCCCGCTCCGCGCTGGCGGAGTATGTGCGGCGCTACCCGAAGGGCGAAGAGGTGATGCTGGCCGACTACTTCGCCGGCTGGCTCTTCTATGACCATCGCGAGAACGAGCAGGCCATCGTCGGGTTCAACGCCTTCATCGAAAAGTATGGCCGCAAGGCGGAGAAGTCCTCTTACGTCTACGGCTTCCGCGCTTGGGCCTACATGCGGCTCGGGCAGTGGGAGAAGGCCATCGAGAGTTGGGATACGCTCCTGCCCTTCGGCAACCCGCTGATGGAGGGGAAGGCCTACTACTGGCAGGCCTACGCACAGGCGAAGCTCGGCAAGAAGGAGCTCGCGATTGCCCGGCTCGACCGGCTCCGCGACCGCTGGCCGCT
>CAIQPA010000130.1 GCA_903873545.1 uncultured delta proteobacterium | reverse complement strand
GACGAAGTCGTCGTCCGCTACACCGCCTACTGCCACGAACGCTCGGTCCGCACGCCCCATGTTGACGGCTCGCACGCCTTCTTCACAGGCACCAACCTGCTCTGCTTTGTCGAAGGCCGAACCGCCCAGCCGCACCGGCTCTCTGTAGAACTGCCGCAGGGTTGGCGCATCTTCACGAGCCGCGGCCTCGACGTCGCCGACTTCACTGTCGCCGACTACGACACCCTCGCAGACCTACCTGTGGAGCTCGGCCCCGACCACCTCGTCGCCTCCGTCGACATCCTCGGCAAGCCACACGACCTCGTCTTCTGGGGCGCCGAACAGACGACCATCAACCTGCCCCGCCTCCTCGAAGACACCCGCGCACTCGTCGAATCCAACGCCGCGATGTTTGGCGGCACGCTCCCCTACGAGCGCTACCTCTTCATCTACCACATCAGCTCCGATCAGCGCGGCGGCCTCGAGCACCTCGACAGCACCGTCCTCGCCGCCATCTGGAAGAACTTCGAAAACGAAGAGAGCTACCGAGATCTCATCGGCCTCATCTCGCACGAACACTTCCATGTCTGGAACGTGAAGCGCATCCGACCGAAGGCGCTCGGGCCTTTCGACTACCTCGCCGAAAACCACACCAAAGGCCTCTGGATCTCGGAGGGCGTGACCTCCTACTTCGACAACCTCAACGCCCTACGCGCAGAGCGCTTCACCCCCGCGCACTGGCTCAAGTTTCTCGAGCAGGATCTGCAGCGCTACTTCGC
This sequence comes from uncultured delta proteobacterium, assembly GCA_903873545.1. Classification (GTDB taxonomy): domain Bacteria; phylum Myxococcota_A; class Bradymonadia; order REDH01; family REDH01; genus CAIWGR01. Next base: position 6,887 of record CAIQPA010000130.1, on the reverse strand, counting down.
CATCCCCGGCCGCTTCGAACAGAGCGTGGCGCTGGCCAGCTTCGACGCCTGGACCCGCCTCTACCGGCCCGACGAGAACATCAACAACCGGACCATCAGCTACTACCTCAAAGGGGCGATGGTCTCGCTCGCCCTCGACCTCTCCATCCGCGCGGCAACAGGCGGCAGCAAGCGGCTCGATGACCTCCTCGCGCTCTACTGGCAGCGCTTCTGCGAGACGGGCGCGGCCTTCGACGAAACTGCTGTTGCGGATGACCTCCGAACCGCAACGGGCCTCGACCTCTCCGCAGAGATTGCATCCTGGGTCTACGGCACCGAAGACCCGCCCTTTGAGGCCCTCCTCGCGAGCCATGGCGTGGAGCTCCGCGTCACGACGCCTGCCGGCAGCCATACCGGCCTCGAGACCACCGCCACGGCCGAAGGTTGGCGCGTGAGTCAGGTGCACAGCCGCGGCGCCAACGCCGGCGGCAACATCTATCCGCAGGACATGCTCCTGGCGGTGGGCGGCCGCCGGCTGCTCGCAGATGGCACAAAGGAGTGGCTCGCCGCGCATCCCGCAGGCAGCAGCCTGCCGCTCCACCTCTTCCGCCGCGACCGAATTGTCTCGACAGAACTCAGGCTCGGTGAGGCGCCGGGCGTGACGGTCGCGATTGCGCCCACCGAGGCGCCCACCGAAGAGGCCGCCGCACTCCGCCGTCGCTGGCTCGGCCTATAGCTCGATGACGAAGCCGCCGGGCCAGAGCGGCTCGGGAAGACCGTCGCGGAGCACCAGTGGTGCCTCGAGCAGCGAGCGGTCGCGCCGGCCGGCAGCGTCCAACGTGCGACGGTAGGAGATGGCCGAGACCAGGTGCACGAGGATGCCCACGTCGGTCGCGGCGTCATCCACCTGAATGACCCACGGCGTCTGGGCCGCGGCCCCCGAACGCGCAGCCTCGAAGAAGCGATAGAGGCGGAGGAGGGAGCCCTGAGCGGTCCACGGCACCATCTCGCTCTTGGCATCGGTGCCGAGCGCCGGCTCGATGATATAGCCGTCTGTGCGGATCAGGATGCGGCCGGTGCCCTCTGGTGCCTTCTCAACGAACCGGATGGGCGCAGCAGAGAGCCGCCCCTCTTTGCCCGTAAGCGTGTGCAGCACCACAGGCGACCAGCCACCCGCCAGCAGCGTGCGCACGATGGGCTGGAACGAGCCGTAGTAGAGGTTGCCATCCGCAACCACGCTCACCCCTTCGAGCACGCCGCCGGGGCCTCGCTGCTGCTCCACCGTCGCCCACGGCGCCGTCGCGACCGCGCGATCCAGCTCCTCCATCGCAGCGGTCAGCGCAGGCACGCGGTCGCCCTCGATCGCCTCGGGCGAGATCGCCCCCTCGCCCTCGAACCGGGTGGCCCAGCGGCCAGGCCAGGCGAAGCCAAGCGGTTCATCGGCACGGCAGCTCCCGCCCGGCGCTTCACAGGCCACCTCCACCTGCGCCAATGCCACCTGCACGCCGGTGCTCCGAACGGCGACCGTGCGCAGCCGCATCGTCTCGGCGGGCGGCACTTCGCCCGTGATGGGCGCCAGCATCACGGGCAGCTGCAACGTCGCGTCGGCAAGGTCCAGCGTAGGCGAGACAACCACTGCGAGACGAGCCAGAGCCGCGCGGTGGCGCTCCAACGAGGCCTTCGACGCAGCAGGCAGCAGCGCCTGGCTCGGGCTCCGCGCCACGGCACCGGTCAGCGTCGAAAGCCGGCTGAGCAGCGGGCCGCCGCCAGCCCTGATCGCCGCGGGCAGCTGCTCCCAGTCCAATCGGGCAAGCAGCACCGCCGCCTCCCGCTCGCTCCGCCATCCATCGACCGTGCCCGCGTCGGCTGCTGCAACTTCCACGGTGCAGCCGCTGCCAACAGTTCGCAGCAACGAGGCCGCGGTGCGAGCCTTCTCTGGCTCACCGGCAATCCCAAAGTCGGATTCGACCTGCGCCGCGGCCGCATCGAGCGAGCCCAGCTTCAGACCGCGAAGCCAGTCGGCAGTCGCAACGCCTACGACGTTGCAGCCATCCACCTCGAGGGCGTTCGCCAGCGTCGCGTCCAGCACCCAGTTTGCGCGCGCCAGGGCTGCCTGAACGCGCACCTCCGGAACCTTGCTCAACACGCCTTCGCAGAGCGTTGCGTAGGCATCACGCACCTCGCTGCTCACAGGACGCGAGACCCGCGCCTCTGCACCGGCCCCTGCACAACCGCCTGCCAGCAGCGCCACCGCTACCCAGACACGACCCGCCCCCAATCCGGCTGCTCGCAGCATCAAGCCCCCCGCTCCACCGCAAGGCCCGTCGCCTCGGCGAATCGTTCCACCACAAGGTGGGTCGCAAAGGCAGCAATCCCTTCGCGACGCTTCCGCGCAACAAGGCCGTCGCCGCGAAGCCGAACCAGGTCGAGATCCACCGTACCCTGATCGGTCTCCACCGTCAGTGCAAAGGTCTGGTAGCGATAGCTCCGCAGCGTGCGCAACCGTAGCCGGCGCACCTCCGACCAGACGACCGAGACCTTCTGCTCTCCACCGCCCGAAAGCGGCGCGCCCGGCACAAACCAGGTGAAGCCCTCATCGGTCACGGTGAGCAGTGTCCCCCGCGCAACCCGGATGTACCAGACGGCCACAAAGGCCGCCGCCGCGTAAAGCACCACAGCGAGCGCCGCGATGACCTGTAACTTCACCGAACCCGCAAACTTGTGAGGCAGTTCGCGGAGCGCCACATGCTCCGTGCGGAGCACGAGCCGCACCCACATACCTGGCAGCGCCAACCCCACCAGCCACGAGGCAAGCAAGATGACCCGTTCGGAGCGCGGGAGCGGAAAGGTGAAGGTCTGTGAGGCCATGGCGTGCACGCTGCAGAAGGTCATCGGCTTCATAGGCCAAGCAGCCGGTCGGAGCAACGAACTTGCTCCGGTGACAGCAACTTGCGTCTTCCTCAAACTCCTTGCATCCAAGAGGGGCCTCCTGCTCTACGGGAACCATGTCTGCCACCAACGACCCGTCGCTCTCGCAGCGTAAACTCGACCACCTCACCCTCTGTGCAACCGCGGAGGTCGAAGCGCGCGAAAAGTCGACGCTGCTCGACGAAATCACCCTGCTCCACAACAGCCTGCCAGAGGTCGACCACAGCGACATCGACCTCCGCTGCGCCTATGCAGGCAAGCAGCTCCGCGCACCGCTCCTCATCACCGGTATGACGGGCGGAGCAGAGCGGGCACGCGACATCAACCGTCGCCTCGCTGCCACTGCCGAGCGGTTCGGAATCGGCTTCGGCGTCGGTTCGCAGCGCGCCATGCTCCGCGACCCTGCCTCGCTCAGCACCTATGCGGTGCGCGATGTCGCACCCACAACGCTCCTCCTCGGCAACATCGGTGCGGTGCAGGCTGCCGCCAGCTCGACGGCCGAGCTTCAGGACCTCGTCGGCGCCATCGATGCAGACGCGCTCTGCATCCACCTCAACCCCGCACAAGAAATCATCCAGGACGATGGCGACCGCGACTTCCGCGGCTGCCTCGATGCCATCGCCCGCCTCAACGCCGAGCTCGGCCGGCCCGTCATCGTGAAGGAGACGGGCTGCGGCATGTCGCCTCAGCTGATCGCCCGCCTGAAGACCGCAGGCGTGACCCGGATTGACGTCTCCGGCGCCGGTGGCACCACCTGGGTGGGCGTCGAGGCACATCGCGCGTCGCCGCACCGCAGGCTGCTCGGCGAGGCGCTCTGGGACTGGGGCATCCCGACCGCGGCGAGCGTCCATTTCGGTGCCCGCGCAGGCATGGAGGTCATCGCCTCAGGCGGCATCCGCTCAGGCTACGATGTCGCCCGCGCGCTGGCGCTCGGCGCGACGCTTGGCGGCGCAGCACTCCCCTTCCTCAAGTCAGTCTGGGAGCAGCCCGAAGGCGGCGCCACAGAGGTGGTCGAGGAGATGCTGGACCTGCTCCGCGCGGTGATGCTGCTCACAGGCTCCAAGGATCTGGAGGCGCTGCGCCAGGCCCCGCGGCTCGTCGGGCCGCGGCTCGCGCAATGGATGTCACTGCCCGGCTAGGCCAGGTTGAACACCAGCACTTCGGCGTCGGTGGTGGCCAGGAGCTCGATGGCGTCGGTGCCGCTGATGGCTGCTCCGTCGCCTGCTTGAAGGTCGTGGCCACGGAATCGGATATCGCCGTTCGCGACCTGCAGCCAGACATGGCGGCCGGGTCCGAGGTCGAGGCCGACACGCTCGCCGCGGGTCATGAGAGCTGAGTAGATGTGAGTGTCGGCGTTGATGCTAAGGCTGCCGTCCCGACCATCGGGAGAGGCGACAAGTCGCAGGTTGTTGGTCTTCTCTTGCGGATGAAACATCTTCTGTTCGTAACTCGGTGTGTGGTCACGCCGGTCCGGCAGAATCCAAATCTGTATCAGATGGACCCACTCGGATTCCGAGGCGTTGAACTCACTGTGGTAGATGCCGGTGCCCGCAGACATGCGTTGCACCAGGTTGGGCGTGATGATGCCCCCATTTCCCATGGAATCTCGATGCTGCAGGCCTCCCTGCATCACATAGGTGACAATCTCCATGTCTCGATGCGGATGCGTAGGGAAGCCGGATGCCCCCTTGATCCAGTCTTCGTTCATCACACGAAGACTCCGGAAACCCATGTGCGCCGGGTCGCGGTAGTTGGCGAACGAGAAACTGTAGTTGGTGTTGAGCCAGTCGTTCTGCATCGTTCCGCGCTCCCAAGCGCGACGCAGTGTGACCGTGGGCGCGACAGGCGCTGGAGAGGGAGCGACCGCCGCACGAACCGATGAAATCATCGGCTTCTGCGACTTCGACTCCCCGCACCCCAGCCCGGCCAGAGTCATCGAACCCAGCCCCGCCAGCACATGCCGGCGGGTCATCAATGGGCTGTGGTCTCCAATCGTGCACATCTACGGAACAGACTCTCACACCGAGGAACAGTCCTCGTGGCTCCACTATGGGCACATTCGCGGTTCGACGCAAGCGAATGGCCCAAACGAACCCTGCTGACCCTTCCCTCGACCGCGCTTCAGGAATTCTGCTTGACACCGCTTCGCCGTCGCTGCTAGTGCCGCCCGCCTACCGACGGCTGCTTGCTGTCGCCGGTTCCCGGGGTCATAGCTCAGCTGGGAGAGCGCCGCACTGGCAGTGCGGAGGTCAGGGGTTCGATCCCCCTTGACTCCACTTTTGAGAATCCGCTCGCGGCGAGAGACAGCTCCCTCCAACAGCCGACTTCGTTGAGGACGCTCCCTGTGACCACGGTGACCCAGAGCAACCCTTCGGAGACCGACCAGCCTCGCGTCGGCATCATCATGGGCAGCGCCTCTGACTGGCCGACCATGCAGCTCGCCGCGGCCATGCTCCGCTCGCTCGGTGTTGCCTACGAAGCCAAGGTTGTCTCGGCCCATCGCACCCCCGACCTGCTCTTCGCCTACGCGGCCTCGGCTGCCGAGCGCGGCATCAAGGTCATCATCGCCGGCGCCGGCGGAGCTGCACACCTGCCCGGCATGTGCGCCAGCAAGACCCACCTCCCGGTGCTTGGCGTGCCCGTGCAATCCAACGCATTGCGCGGCCTCGACTCGCTGCTCTCCATCGTCCAGATGCCCAAGGGAATCCCCGTCGGCACCCTCGCCATTGGCGACGCTGGCGCAGCAAACGCCGGACTCCTCGCGGCGCAAATCCTCGCCACAGCTGACGAGGCCCTGGCGCAACGCATCATCGCCTTCCGCGCTGCCCAGACCGAGGCTGTGCTGGCAGCCGAGCTCCCCGAGCCATGAAGCCCCCGGGCGCGACCCTCGGCGTGCTTGGCGGCGGTCAGCTAGGCCGCATGCTCGCACTTGAGGCGCGCCGGATGGGCTACCGGACCATCGCTCTCGACCCCACCGTGGACGGGCCTGCAGGGCAATTCTGCGACGAGCTCATCGTCGGCAGTTTCTCCGACGTCGACGCCGCTGTCCGCCTCGCCGAGCGCTCCACCGTGGTCACGCTCGAGACCGAGCACATCGCCCTGCCCGTGCTCCAGGCGGTCGAAGCCGTGCGACCGCTCTACCCCGGTTCCGCCATCCTCGGCACCATCCAGGATCGGCTCAGCCAGCGGCGCCTCCTCGACCGCATCGGCGTGCCGCATACTCGTTATGCCGAGGTCACCGACGCTGCATCCCTCGACGACGCGCTCGCTCGGCTTGGCCAACCCGCCATCCTCAAGACCCGCCGCGAGGGCTACGACGGCAAGGGCCAGGTCGCCATCCGCGACCCGCAGAGCCTCCAGGCGGCGCGGGCTCTGCTCCTCCAGCAGCCCTGCATCTTGGAGGCCTTCGTCCCCTTCGAACGGGAGATTTCCTGCATCGCAGCACGGAGCCTCGACGGCCACTTCGCTGCCTATCCGATCGCAGAGAACCTCCATCGCAACCACATCCTCCACACGACGATTGCGCCGGCGCGGGTGAGCGCCGAGACCGCACGGAAGGCCGAAGAGGTCACCCGCGCGATCGCCGAAGGGCTCGGCTTCGTAGGCCTCCTCGCCGTGGAGTTCTTCGTGCTGCCGGACGGCACCCTGCTGGTGAACGAGATTGCGCCCCGGACCCACAACTCGGGTCACTTCACGCTTGGTGCCTGCGCCACCTCGCAGTTCGAGCAGCAGGCCCGATGCGTCATGGGGCTGCCGCTCGGAGAGACGACCCTCTTCACGCCGGCCGTCATGGTGAACCTGCTCGGTGACCTCTGGCTCGACCGGATGCCCAACTGGGAGCTGCTCCTCGGGCTGCCCAACGCCCACCTCCACCTCTACGGGAAGGCGGAGGCGAAAGCCGGTCGCAAACTGGGCCATCTGCTGCTGCTCGGCAGCGATATCGATGCGTCGCTGAGGCTTGCGGACGAAATCGTACGCTG
>CAIQPA010000129.1 GCA_903873545.1 uncultured delta proteobacterium | reverse complement strand
GTTGTTCCAGGCGAGGGGGAGCAGCTGTTGGATGATCTGTTCCATGCCCTCCTGCGAGAGCCGGAGGCGAATGCGCGTCTCGGTTCCATCCGGCTGGTAGACCTTCAGCGTGGCGCCGCGCATCTGGGCGCGGAGCACCCAGCGGTCGGTCAGCGCGCAGTGTCCATACTTTCCTGTTGGCTCCATCTTTCCTCCCTCGGCGTGGCGTACAGGTCGCGGCGCCACACTCGGAGGAGTGTCTGCTTCGCGACGACTGGATAGGTAGGCAGCGGGCGACCTGCTGCAACCTCGCGGATGTCGAAAGGTGTCGAAAATGCCTTGCCCTCCGCGGTGCTGCGGAGGGGGGAGGACAGATGTGCGGAGGGTGGTCGCGCGGCGCTTGCGGGGGATTGGCGCGACGGTCATGGAGGGGTGCGGGCGCGTTTGCCCGATGAGGGAGGATGGGATGCGGCAGTTCTGGCGTGCAGTTGGTTTCGTGGGTTGCCTTATGGGCTCTGCTGATGCAGGCGCTTACGAACTGCTGCCTGCAGAGGGGAGCGACGCCAGCGACGCTGGCGACGCGGACGCGGTTGCACTTCCGCAGAAGCTCACGCTGCCTCGTCCGAACGGTCGTACCGGCGCGGTGGTGCTGCTCGACCGTGCGACGCTGCCGAGTGCGGTGCGGGAGCGGTGGTGGGACCGGATTGGGACAATGTCCCGCGACGGCGGCTTTGGCCGTGCGGCACGCCTGATTGTCGATGATGCTGATCCGACGGGCGGCCTGCCGGTCTGCGATGAGGCTGCGATTGCTCCGCTCATCCATGCCGATGCGCAGGTCATTCTCTGCACAGAACTCTCTCTGAGCCCGCGCGGCGCGGGCGCGTTGACGCTCTTTGCGCAAGGGCGTTCGAACGAAGAGGAGGGTTGGAGCTATGCGCGGCGAACGGTCTCTGTCGCTGACTTCAACTTCGAGGGGGCGCTGGCGGAGGCGCTGAATGGGTTCTTTGTCGCCACGCCGCAGCGGGGGTTCTCGCAGCCCGTCGCTACGCTACCCGCGGCTCGCGAAGCCGAAGCGACCTGGCGCGCTCCAGCGCCAACACCTCCAGCTGCCGCCCCAAGCGACATCCCGAGCTTGGGGTCTACAGAGATCGCGGAGGGTTCGGGTGGCGCTCCTCCGAGCGTGACGGTGGCGTTGATCGTGACCTCACTCATCGACGATGCCTTCCAAGCATCGGTCGACATTGGACTCGGCGGCCAGCTCTCGCTTGCTCTGACGGGCGGCGGGCAGTCGCAATCCATCTCGGGCGTGGATCTGAGTTCAACGCTTCTTGGCGGAGCGCTCCGAGCCTACTTCATTGAGCCGATGAGCGGGCTGTACGGGTCTCTCGGCATCACGAATGTGAGTACGAAGTTTTCCAGCCCACTGTTTGAGGCTTCGGGTTCCTACACGATGCTACAACCCGCGGTGGGCGTGAAGCTAACGGGCTCTCCCGGTCTCGCGGTTGGGTTAGAGGCTGGATTCCGCGTGCTGCTTTCGGACGAGGTCACCCTTGCTGACGAGACATCTGAGGATGTCCTCCCGTTCGGGACCAGTAACGGCTTCCTCGATGTGAGCGTGGGGTTCAGCTTCTAGCGGTCGGCGCCTCGCCGGCTCCCCTCCCGTCGCTGCGGCGCGGCCGATCTTTTCGAGTTGCCTTTCTATAGGGGGTACATTTTTGTGTGTGCCCCATTTCTCTCTGACGAGGTTTGAATGAAAAAACGGCAGACGAAGCATGGTGTGGCGAAGGTTCGTTGGTTGATTGGGCTGGCGGAGTCCGATGTGGCGCGGCGGCAAGATCGGCTGCCGCTGAAGCGCGGTGGCGTGGCGTTCGGCTCGGTGACCGTGGACGACCTGGTCCAGGCGCTCGAAGAGGGACAATCGGGTGAGGGCGCCGATGGCTCTGCGAAGCACGCCGCTGTTCGCGAGGCCTATCTGGCCCGGGTGGAGGCGATTGTCGCCCTCACGGACGAGGACCGCGACCCGGACGATTTCGTCACCGAGATCGACGAGATGCACTTTGCTTGGCGGGTTGACGCGAAGGGTCGGACCGCGAAGCTCATGGTCGAGGCCGCGCTAGCGGTGAGCCGTGCACGCCGGACGGTAAAGGCGACAGACCGCGAGATCGAGGCAGCCTATGATGGGAGCGCCGATCGGACGCTCGCGTGGGACTCCTTCGTCGAGGAGGAGCCCTGCGTGTTGAGCCTCGAGGATGCGGAGGTCGAGGTGGACCGCGCCGCGCACGAGGCCTGGTTGGCGCGTGATTCGGACGAGGTCGCCTAAGCGCACGGTCGCGACCTGCTGTTGACGGCAGGTTGCGAATCGGTCACGCCGAGAACCTTACTCGGGAGCGCCTCATGACCATCGACGAGATCATTCAACGGGCGCTGACGGGGCTTGCTGCCTCGTCTCCGGAGGCGGGTCGCACTGCTGGCGCCGGCATGGCGAGCCTCGAGTACAAGACGGCGCTGGTCGCCCCTTCGGTGGAGAATGTGGGCAGCTTTGCGAGCCCGCAGCTCCGCCTTGGCGGCGGCTCCCGCGAGATTCAGTCGGCCGACAACCGTCGCCGGGTGAGTGCGCCGACGCAGGCTGCCGCAGAGCAGGCGGAGCGGGAGCAGGCGGTTGCCTTGCTTGAGCATGGCCGCATGCGGTTCGGCAGAGAGCGGGTGTCGGACTTTGCGGCACAGTCGCGTGAGACGGCCCGACTGGTGGCCGACGCTGCTGCGGCATTGGCGCGGCAGGAGGCGGCGCATGCGCGGGCTGCGGAACTGGTTGCCCAGGCGAAGATTCATCCTCCGCGCCCTGATGCCGGCGCTGCGCCAGCGGTGGCGCTGCCTGCGGTACGAGATGCGAATGTGCTTGCTCGCCCGCTCCGGGCACGCTGGGAGACGCCGCTGAAGGTTGGCGACATGGTCGCTGCGGAGGCCGCGGCTGCGATGGTGCTCCGGAGCATCCGCCCCCGTCCGGATGATGCCGACAAGCGCGAGCTCGAGGCTGCCCTGCAGCGGCTGGTGCAGCAGTGCGCGGCGCGTGCGGCCCACCTCAAGAGCGCGCAGGAGGCGGGTACCCGCGTCAAGGCGTGGGAGCTCGAGGTTGCTGCCTGCCGGGCGCAGGAGGCCGCTGCGCAGCGTGAACTCCGCGAAGTCGATGCGGTCCGCGCGCGGCTCCGTGCGGAGCTCGAGGAGCGGGAGCGTTCGGTGCGGCTCCGGACCGAAGTAGCCGCCCTGTTGCGGCGCCTTCAGCCGGCCCACTTCTCGACCTGACGCGCTGCGTGACACCAGCGGCTTGACGGTCGTTGCCCGAGCGTTCTACCGCCTGCTTCTTCACGGCTGCTTTAGGAGCCTCACGATGCCTCAGCGGTTCGCAACGGTTGTTATCTCTCTGCTCGCGCTGTCGGCCTGCGCCGATGAGAGCACCCCCGACACGTCCGGCGATACCGCAACCGATGTGATCTCGGACAG
>CAIQPA010000128.1 GCA_903873545.1 uncultured delta proteobacterium | reverse complement strand
TGTCTGCGCAGAGGGCGCGGGCCACAGGATGGGCCTCACGCAGGGCTGCGACCGAAGCGACCATGCGACCGGTGTCGGCGCCCGCCTCGACCTGGGCGACCAGAAGGCGGAAGTGGCCGCCAAGCGCGACGGGGCGCATGCGGGGCGGGTTGCCGCGCACAAAGTGCATCAGGCCGCCGTGGATGGCGACGGCGTGATCGAGGCCCGATGGGTTGCCGTGGAAGACCCGCTCGGCGGCCATCGCAGCCTCGAAGAGCTGGTCGGGCGTGAGCAGGTGGCCGGCGGCATCGGCAAGGGCGCGGGCTGAGGCGACGGCCATGGCGGCGCTGCTGCCGACGCCCGCGCCCGCGGGGAGCGAAGCATCGAGGTGGAGGTCGTAGCCCGAGGCATCGAAGGGGAGCGCGGCGCGGAGGGCGCGGAGGGCGGCGGCGACCCGGTGGTCGGCGTCGCCGGCGACATCGATGGACCAGGCGGGCACGGTGAGGCGCGCAGCCGTGCGGCCGGTGACGGTCGCCGAGACGCCAACGGTGAGGGCTGCGGCGAGCGCCGGCTCTCCGTAGACCACCGCATGCTCGCCAAAGAGCAGCAACTTTCCGTGAGCAAAGGCCATGCCCCCTCTTGCCACGGAGCGGCCCGCATGTGCAAACAAAGCAGGCCAAAAACTGCGATGGAGCCGCGATGAAGTTCTGGTTGATGAAGAGCGAGCCCGATGTCTTTTCCTTCGACGATCTGATGGCGCGACCCGCCAAGACGGAGCCGTGGGATGGGGTGCGCAACTATCTGGCGCGCAACCATATGATGGCGATGAAGCAGGGCGACCTCATCCTCATCTACCACTCGAACTGTGCGCCGCCCCATGTGGCAGGCATCGCGACCGTTGCGAAGGAGGCCTACCCCGACAGCAGCGCCTGGGATCCGGCCTCGGACTACTTCGACCCGAAGTCGCCGGCCGAGAAGCCGCGCTGGTTCCGGGTCGATGTGAAGGGGGTGAAGGCGCTCAAGGAGCCGGTGGCGCTGGCCACGCTCAAGGCCGACGCGGCGCTGGAGGGGCTGGAGGTTGTCCGGAAGGGGACGCGGCTCTCCGTGACGCCGGTAACCGAGGAGGAGTTTGTGCGGGTGCTTTCGCTCGGAAACACCAAATACTCCACAAAGTAGGATAAAGTTGACAGGCGCAGAGCTAGGGGCGTAGTGGGCCGGGAGCGGGTTGGAGTTCGGAGCTCCGACCCGTGTGCAAGAATGCGCTGCCAGAGGCAGAAGCAAGTTGCATGGCGCCCGACGATTTGCGAAAGCACCCGAATGTTGTGACGGATCCCGCTCCCGTCGCACGCTGCTCTCTGGCTCTCTGGGTCAGGGAGTGGCGCCATGAGAGAGCCTGGGAGGCCCATGACCATTTCGCAACAGGAGAGCCGACGCCGAATCGCCTTTGCGGTGTTAGCGCCCTTTGCGCGGGTGGCGGTGAACTGGCGGCTGCCGCTTCGGGCGGCGAAGCAGCTCATCGAGCTGGCCTACTATGCCGAGGCGCGGCGTCGGGGCTACAAGCTGCGTGAGGTCTCGGAGCTGCTCTCGGTGAGCATGAGCAAGCTGGGGCTGCTGTCCCGCGACCTCAAGGAGATCTTCGACGAGGGGACGACGGGGCAAACCACGGCGCGCAGGGTGCTGTCGGTGCTGGGCGCCGGGCCGCTGAGCGAGGCAAAGCTGCTGTCGGTGCTCGACGATGAGGAGGCGGAGAGCGTGAAGGCGGTGCTCGACGACATGGTCGATCAGAAGCTGCTCGAGCTCGTTGCGGGCCGCACGCCGCTCTACCGGCTCGCGGCCGCGCAGTACCGGCTGGTCCAGGAGCCCTGGATGGCGCGGTATGACGCCCTCAACCACCTGATGACCGCGGTGGGCCAGACGATCGATGCCCGGTTTGAGCGGGGCGACGGGGCTGCGATGGCCCGGACGCTGAGCTTCAAGATCAGGCCCGAAGACCACACTCGTCTGGCGGAGCTCTACGAGAAGCAGCTCGTGCCGCTCATTCTGGAGCTGGATGCCGCGGCCGTGGCTGCGGGCGACGCGGGCGTGGCGATGAATGTGGCAGTCATGTGGGCGCCCGACAGCGATGGACCGGTTCAGCCAGAGTTGAACAACGCCGAGGAGTCGACATGAAGACCATCGGGATTGTGTGCGGTCTGCTGGTTTCGTCGCTCGCGGCGGTGGGCTGCGACGAGGCCTTGGCGCCATCCGACGGAGCGCTGCCGTGCGGGCAGGGCGAGCTGGTTGTGGTTCAGGCGCACAGTTACTGCGTGTTTGAGGCCTCGGTGGTCATTGAGACGGGGTTCAACTGCCCCGAGGGGACGCTACCGGCGGAGCATGAGGAGAAGTTCATCTGTGCGCCGCCCGACGGGCTGGCGGACGAGGCGCTGTCGGAGCTGTCGGAGGCGCTCGACGCGATGTCGACCCGGCTCGACCGGCCCGACCCCGTCAAGCCGATGGGAAATGCGGGGCAGGCTGCCATGGCGCAGGATGAGCGGGCTGCCGATGGCGCCGATGAAGAGGCGGCCAGCAGCGTCGAAGAGCTCCAGAAGTCGTTCGGGACGGAAGAGGCCTCGGGCTACTAGCGCAGCGCGACGCGGAGGAGCTCGCTCGGCCGGCTCGGGTCGTCGTTGTCGGTGACCATCCAGAGGTCGCCGGAGCCATCGCGCGTGGGAGCGAGCCCTTCGGGTTTGTCGCGCAGCAGGGAGCCGTCGCCGTCGCGGAGCGGCGCGCAGTGCCAGCCGTCGCCGTCATGCCAGCCGACGATGCTGCCCACCACTTCGCCATCGTCGTAGCTGTTGGGTGAGCACTCGGCGACCGCGATGTAGGTGAGGCGGTCGCCCGTCCAGGCGGCATCTGTGAAGGAGTAGGTGGCGCCCTGTGGCGCAGGCGGGAAGTGGTGTTGCTCGATGCTGCGGAGCTCGGGGAGGGGAGCGCCCTCGGGGTCATCGAGCAGGGCGAGCAGCGCATCGAGCGGGATGAGGGCGGTGGCGCTGACGGGGAGCAGGTCGCCGATGGGGGCGCCATTGCCGCGCTGAAAGAGCATGAGGCTGCCGTCCGGGAGCGGTGCTGCGCCTTCGAGGTTGAGTTCGCTTCCGGCGAAGGCGGTGGTTTCGCGGAGGAGCCGGTAGAGGCGGGGGAGCGGGATGAGCTCTCCGACGAGCCCCGTGTGAGGCTGCATGTCGGCGGGGCAGCGGAGCCGAAGGAGCGTCTCGCGGGCGGGCGTGGAGCCGGAGCCGAGGGCGATGAGGTGGTGCTGGCCGTCGCGGGTGAGGGAGAAGGCGGATTCGAAGTCGAGCTTGCGCTGCTTGTTGCCGCGGGCCGGCTCGAAGACACGGATGCCCTCGTCTGCGGCGAGCAGCAGGGGGAGGGCGACGGCGGTGTCGTGGTCGACGAGGGCGACGACGCGGGTGTCGTCCTGGACGACGGCGAGGAGGTCGCCCCACCAGGCGAGTCCGCTGCCAGCGCGGACATGGGCGGGGAGATCTTGTGAGGCGTCTGCTCCGTCGCGATAGCGCAGCGGGCGACGTGAGAGAACGGTGGCGGTCAGCGGTGTCTGCGTGTGTAGCATTTTGCCAATTTCGTGAACAAAACTAGAAGGGGTGTCCGAATCATGTAGCGAGCGATGGTTGGCCAAGGGACCCACTCCTCCGCCCGCACGAAAGAACCCACGGTTCAGCATGCCCGACGCAGAGCACAAAGCAACATCGAAGCAGAAGAGCTGGGGCGTGGGCTGGCTCATCGCGGTGCTATTGCTGCTGCCGCTCCTCACCGCAGGCTACAAGGTGGGCGTGCTGCAGTATGCGCTCAAGGATGCGCTGCCGGACGATGAGTACACGGTTGCGGTGTCGATGACCCTCGACGGCCATGGGGAGCGGGCCAAGGTGCGCACCTTCCTGCCGGTGGAGGACAGCCGTCAGAAGGTGTTGGCGCTGACGCCGGCGTCGTCTGCGGCCTTCCGGTTCTCGGAGTCGAACGAGCGTGACAACCGGGTAGGCAACTGGCTCGGCACCGAGGTGAGCGACGGCACGAAGTTGGGCTACACG
>CAIQPA010000127.1 GCA_903873545.1 uncultured delta proteobacterium | reverse complement strand
GGATCGCCGACGGCGTCGCAGAGCTCGCGCTCGCGCAGGCCGCCTGGTCGGCGGTTGACAACGACGTCCGCGCCGCCGGCGATGCCTACACCGATGCCCGCGTCCGCGACGCGGAGGCCCGTGAGCAGGTCAAGGGCATCGAGGCCCGGCAGGCGCAGCACCAGTCCACCGCGCAGATGGCCCGAACCCGGCTCGACCGCCTGGTCATGGAGCAGGAGGAGATCGCGCAGAAGCGGCTCGCCGCAGAGCGGGGCATTTCCACCGAGCGGACCGACCTCGAGCGGTCGCTCGGCCTCGCCGCCACCGAAGAGGCGCGGCTGGCAAAGCTGCGGGAGGCCCATACCCAGCTCGCTGCCGAGGTGAACGACCTGGAGGCTGCCGCGCTCGATGCCCGTCGCAAGGCGGAGGCTGCCTCGCTGGCCCTTCGCGAGGCGGAGATTGCCGCAGAGCGGGCCAAGAGCGACCTGGAGCACACCGAGGCAAACCTTGTGGAGCGGTTCGGCCTATCGCCCGCCGCGGCCCGCCAAGAGGCCCTCGAGGGCGGCATGACCCCGGAGCTCCACGAGGAACTCGTAAAGGTCATCGACCAGCTCGACCGGCTCGGCCCCGTCAACCCGGCGGCCGAAGAGGAGTATGCCGAGGCGCTTCAGCGGCAGACCTTCCTGGCCGAACAGAAGGCAGACCTGGAGAAGGCCATCGGCGACCTCGAGTCGGCCATCAAGAAGATGGACAAGATGTCGCGCGAGCTCTTCGACGAGACCTTCAAGGTGGTCGATGCGGAGTTCCAGCGCATCTTCCCGCAGCTCTTCCGCGGCGGCCGCGCCCGGCTCGAACTCACAGACCCCGAGAACCTGCTCGAGACGGGCGTCGACATCATTGCGCAGCCCCCGGGCAAGCGCTTCCAGAACATGAACCTGCTGTCGGGTGGCGAGAAGGCGCTCACGGCCGTGTCGCTCATCTTCGCCATCTTCCGCATGCGTCCCACCCCCTTCTGCATCCTTGACGAGGTCGACGCGCCGCTCGACGAGGCCAACGAGTCGCGCTTCGCCGAGGCGGTCCGTCAGATGTCGCAGCTCTCGCAGATGCTGGTCATCACCCACAAGCGGCGGACCATGGAGGCGGCCGATACGCTCTACGGCGTCACGATGGAGGAGCCGGGCGTCTCGAAGGTGGTAGGCGTGCGGCTCGGAAACACGCCCGTCTAACGGTCTCGAGGTTGACAGCGGCAGACAGGGGCCCAAGAAGGGCGCCGCGGCGGAGCCTCGCTCTGCAGCCCCGGTAGCAACGACGGCTCCTCAGCGGGCCACGCACGGCAGGTCGAAAGCGATGCAAGGACTCAGCACTCTCCCCCTCCTTGGTGATGCGGCCGCGGCAGGACTGCCGACCTGGCTCTGGATTGTCGGCGCGCTCCTGCTGGTGGGGATTGGCGTTGCGCTGGGCCGCCGGAGCAGCAGGCCGCCGACCGATCGGGCCGCTGAGGCGAAGCCGGCGGTCGCTCCGCTGCCGGCACCCTCGGCAACCCCCGCGCGAGAAGACCGTCCCGAGTCGGAGCGGCCGGTCGCCATCAACGAGACGATGTCGCTCCGCGAGGTGCGCGAGGCCAAGCGGGTGCGGCTGACGGGCGACTTCAAGGCGAGCGACGAGGCGACGACCGAGATGGAGCGTCGCAAGGGCCGGACGGGCACGGTTGAGGCGGTTGACGCTGCTGTGCCGTTGGAGTCCGAGCCCGCGCCAAGCCCTGCGCCGACCCCTGCGCCGACCCCTGCGCCGACCCCAGAAGGCGGGTGGCCGCCTCGCCGCCGGGTTTGGACGGGGACCGGATTTGGACGGGGGACGGGCGGTCTTGGACATCTCGGGGCTCCTGATCTCGGGTCAGCGCCGCCTGTGCGGGCCCGCCCAGGCCT
>CAIQPA010000126.1 GCA_903873545.1 uncultured delta proteobacterium | reverse complement strand
CGCTGCACCAGCAGCGCATAGGCCGCGGACCAACTGCTAACCGCGTCGCCCTCTTCCCGCTCAAGCCGCCAGTCCTTTAGCTCCTCAGGCACCGTCCCCGCGCGGAAATCGGCCACCCAAGCCGGACGGTAAAAGACCATCCGCTCCATCCCGTCCGCCAGCCGCGTCGCCATTGCAACCCAGTTCCGGCCAACCTCCGAACCACTGCCGCCGACGCCACGCGCCAGAAGCTTCAGCAGCGCCTCGTAGTCCTGCGATGCGTGTGGAGCCCGCAACTCCTGGAGCACCTCCCACCGCAGACGCTCCCGCTTCCAGGTAGCGCGGCGACGCCCGTCCGTCCCGTCGACCCCCGACTTCGGAAGTTCAACCATCTGCATCAGCTTCTCGGGGAAGACCATGTCCACGTGAGCAATCGACCCCTTCTGCCGGGCGATGCTCTCCAGCACCCAGCGCTCCATGCCCCGCGTTCCAACGACGACCAACGGCTGACGCAACGGCTCGTTTGACCGCGCCGAACTGAGATCTGTCGCGAGCGCTTTCAGCAGAGGCTCGAGGCGAGTGGCAGTTCTAACCCAAATACCCATGCGAACCTCTCGACAAAACGCGCCCCCGCGACCGGCTCCACGAGCCCGACCGCCGGCGCAAGGTTGCACACGGTTGCCGCCCCCGCAAACAGAAACGCCAACGCGCAATCCGCCGGCAGCCATTCCTGTCCTACCCCCTCCGCAGATTCGCCCGTGGCGCTAGTTTCCGCCCCAGCGCCACCGCGGAGGTTCGCCCTTCCACCAGCAGACCGCCACCAGCACCACCGACTCCGCCAGCACCGCGACGCCGCGCTCCGGCTCCTCCAACAAGACCACCAGCGGAACCAGCACTGCGAGCCATGCGCCCATCACCACCCAGCCCTGCCAGCAGAGCGGAAGACCCCAGCCCCAGCCGTATCGCTTCGCTGCAAACCAATACTTCGGACGCTCCACCAACGGGTCACTGCCCATCGGAGCCGCCCTCTTGGCTCGCCAATCCGCGATGACGGACATCGAGTCCCTCGGCCACAAAAATCACATGCTCCGCCAGGTTCGTCGCATGGTCGCCGATACGCTCCAAGTACTTCACCACCGACTGCACATGAATGCCCCGCTCCACCGTCGCCGCATCCGACACCATCTGCAGCAGCATGCTCCGGAACAGCGTGTGATAGGCCTCGTCAATCTCGTCGTCCCGCTCGATCACCGTCCGCGCCTTTGCCACATCCAGCGTCGCAAACGCCGCGATCGATTCCCGGTAAATCTCCAGCACCAGCGCGCACATCTGCGCCACATCCTCCATCTCCCGGACCGGCGGCTCCGCATTCAAATCCAGCACACGCTCCGCAACATTCTTCGCAAGGTCAGCGATGCGCTCGATGTCTGTCACAAGCTTCAGCACCACCGCGATCAGTCGCAGATCCGACGCCATCGGCTGACGCTTCGCAAGCAGCAGCAGACACATCTCATCGAGCTCCAACTCGTCACGATTCACCCGCGCATCCAGCGCCAGCGTCTGCCGCGCCTGAATCGTGTCCCGCGCCACCAGCGCCGACACCGACGTCTCCACCATCACCGCAGCACGCTCCGCCATCAGCACCAGCCGCTCACACAGCTCGCTCAGCTCGGCCTCGAATGCACTGTCTGTGTGTCGTCGCTGCATCACCCCTTCTCCTACCCGAACTTGCCGGTGATGTAGTCCTCGGTACGGCTGTCTCTAGGCGATGTAAACAATCGGTTCGTCGGTGCCAGTTCGACCAGCGCGCCACCCAGAAAGAAGGCCGTGTCGTGCGACACCCGGGCCGCCTGCTGCATGTTGTGTGTCACGATGACAATCGTGAACTTCCCCGCCAGCGTGTGAATCAACTCCTCGATGCGGGCCGTCGCAATCGGATCGAGCGCCGAGCAGGGCTCATCCATCAACAGCACGTCCGGCTCCACCGCCAGCGCCCGTGCGATGCAGAGCCGCTGCTGCTGGCCTCCGGAGAGGCCCAGGCCAGGCTCCTTCAGCTTGTCCCGCACCTCCTCCCAGAGCGCCGCTGCACGCAACGAACGCTCCACAATCTCATCGGCCTGGCCGGCCGCAAGACGGCCCGTCATCGCAAGACCCGAAAGCACATTGTCGCGGATGTTCATCGTCGGAAAGGGGTTCGGCTCCTGGAACACCATCCCCACCCGACGGCGCAGCAGCGCAGGATCGACCGTCGGCGCGTAGATGTCTTGGCCGTCCAGCGCCACCCGACCCGTGACCCGCGCACCCGCACCCAACTCATGCATCCGATTGAGGCAGCGGATGAAGGTCGATTTGCCACAGCCCGACGGCCCGATGACCGCCGTCACGCAGCCACCCCGAATCTTCATCGAGACCTCACGCAGCACCTGCTTCTGGCCGTAAAAAGCGTTGAGCCCCAGCGCCTCGATGGAGGTCCCCTCCGCACCCGTAGGAAGCCCGCGAAGGACCGAACCCGACGCCATCCCTAGCGCCCCTGCGCCTTGCTCCTGCTCGCTCTCCATCAGATGCTCCTAGTTTCGGCGACGCTGAAGCCGGTGACGCACCAGCACCGCCACCGCGTTGAGACAGAGAACCGCCGCCAACAGTACCACGATGCCCGCGGCCGCGTTCGCCTGAAAGGCCTCCTGCGGGCGCGATACCCAGTTGAAGATCTGAATCGGCAGCGTGCTGTAGGACGACATCACCCCGGTCGGCAGAAAGGTAATGAAGGTCGCTGCACCCACAATGATAAGCGGCGCCGACTCCCCAAAGGCGCGCGACAGCGCCAGAATCGACCCTGTGATCATCCCTGGCGCGGCCATCGGAAGTACCACGCCCCGAACCATGCCCCACCGTGTCGCGCCCATCCCCAGCGCCGCCTCTCGCAGCGCATGGGGCACCGTCCGAATCGACTCACGCGAGGCTGTAATGATGACCGGCATCACCAGCAGCGACAGCGTGAGCGCACCCGCAATCAGGCTCTGACGAAGCGACAGAAAACGAACGAAAATCTCCAGTCCGAGCAGCCCGTAAATCACCGACGGAACGCCAGCCAGATTGGTGATGTTCACCTCGATTACCCCCGCAAACCGACCACGCTTGCCATACTCCTCGAGGTAGAGCGCTGCGCCCACCGCGACCGGTACCGCAATCAGCATCGTGAGCAGCACAAGCGCAATGCTGCCCGCCAACGCAGGCAGAATACCCGCCGCCGAGGCAATCCGGCTTGGGAACCTCATCACAAAGTCTGCATCCAGCCGCCCGACACCCTCTGCGATCACCGCCGCCAGCAGCGCCACCAGCGCCACCAACGGCACCACCACCGCACCAAGGCAGAGCGCGCGGAACACGATCTCCCCCACTGGCACGGCCCTGCGGCGCATCGCGATCATGTGAGCCTCCGATACCGCCGCGAGAGTTTGTAGCTCACCCAGTTCATCACGAAGGTCATCACAAACAGCGCTGCTCCCACCACATAGATGCTCTTGTACTCCAGCGTCCCCTGCGGCGTATCACCCATGCTCACCTGCACGATGAAGGCCGTCATCGTTGCGATCGGCACCGTCGGATCAAGCGTCAATCGAGGCTGTTGGCCCGCCGCGATCGCAACGATCATCGTCTCTCCCACCGCCCGGGATGTACCAAGAATCACCGAGGCCGCGATCCCCGAAAAGGCCGACGGCAACACGACCCGGACAATCGTCGACACCCGCCCCACGCCCAGCCCCAGCGATGCCTCTCGAAGGCTAACCGGCACCGCACGGATTGCATCCTCACTCAGCGACGCGACCGTCGGCATGATCATCAGCCCCATCACCAGGCCGGGCGCCAGCGCGTTGAAGGCACCGATGCTCGGCATCACCTGCTGCAGCACCGGCGTCACAAAGATGAGCGCCACATACCCGTAGACAACCGTCGGAACACCAGCGAGCACCTCCACGCTTGGCTTGAGCCAGAACCGCACACGCGGCGACGAAAACTCGCTCATCTGAATCGCTGCCAGCAGCCCGAACGGAACCGCAACCGCCATCGCAATGAACGAGGTCATGACCGTCCCGCAGACCAGCGGCCAGATGCCAAAATGCTGCTGCGCAAACAGCGGCGTCCACTCCGTATCGAAAAGGAAGGCTGCAGGCGCCACCTCCGAGAAGAAGGCCGCACTCTCCAGTCCGAGTGTCAGCACGATCGCGGCCGTCGTCACCACCGAAACCATCGCGGCCAGCCGCAGCAGCGCCTCGATGACAACCTCAGCGAGTGGCCGCTGGACGCGGCTCAGAGATGGTGCGTCGTGCTCCATCGGATGCGCTACTTGACCGACGGGGCGCCGCTCCCCGACCCTGCAGTTTGACCAGCTTCCGCAAGCCTCAGCGCATCGTCGAGCTTCACGCCAACTGCGGAGCCATCGGCGAAGAGCGTACCAGTCTTGCCCCCAGCGAACCGCGCCTGCACTGCAGCCGAAGTCTTGGCAGCGAGCGGAATGAAGCCCACCTCCTTCGAGAGTCGTGCGGCATTCGCGACGTAGAAGCCAACAAGCGCCTTGACCTCAGGGCGCGCGAGGCTTGCCACCGAAACATAGACAAAGAGCGGCCGCGCGAGCGGCTGATAGGTCCCAGCGAGGACCGTCGCAGCCGATGGCGCAACCGGGCCAGGGCCGTTCTCGGCGATGCCGTCATCAATTGGCACCACCCGCAGCTTCCCCGCATTCTCCGCGAAGTAGGAGTAGCCAAAAAAGCCGAGCGCCAGCTTGTCCGTCGTAACGCCCTGCACCAGAACATTGTCGTCCTCACTCGAGGTGTAGTCGCCTCGGCTCGCATGCTCGGTTCCGACGACCGCCTTCGTGAAGTAATCGTAGGTACCGGAGTCCACGCCAGCGCCGAACAGCCGAATCTCCTCATCGGGCCACGATGACCGGACCTGGCTCCACCTCGTCACCCGCTTCTGCGCATCAGGCTCCCACATCCGCTTCAGCTCTGCGACCGTGAGAAAGTCGACCCAGCTGTTCTGCGGATTGACCACCACCGAAAGAGCATCGTAGGCCGCAGCAACCTCAATGAAGGCAACTCCCTTATCGGCGCAGGCCTTCAGCTCCGCTGGCCTGATCGGACGCGACGCGCCAGCGATATCGATCTCGCCGCTACAGAACTTCTGAAAGCCGCCGCCCGTGCCCGAGGCCCGTACCGTCACGCGTGAAGGCCGCTGCTTCTGGAACTCCTCCGCAACCGCCTCACTGAGCGGCAGCAGCGTGCTCGAGCCATCCATGCGGATCTCTGCCCCCAGCACAGCGGGAGTAGCGGCGCCGCTTCCGGAGCCCTGCTGCGCGGGAGCAGCAGGCTCACCGCGACCGCCGCAGGCAACCAGCAACACCGATGCCAAACATCCCACAACAGCCTGCGTTACCAGCTTCATCATCGGTCACTCCATCGGCACAAGCACCGCATCGGCACCCTGCCGCTCAACCCTTCCACGCTCAGCCGATAGAGGCAAGTGCGATGCCGCCTGGACACCAGGCGAACCAACAATCGCAGCCCCAAAAATGCGGTCGCCGCGGCACACAAGGCACCGCGGCGACAGAACCGTTCGAGATTAGTTCGCGGGGAAGCTGGTCCAGCCAGCGGTCCAGGCCGCGCCCGTCGGGGCGAAGGCACCGTGGTAGGTCGCGGTGGCGTCGAAGCCGGCCGGCGGGGTGGCACCACCGCTCTCAACAGCCGTGTTGCCCGTCGCGAAGTCGGGCGCCGTCAGGCTGGTCGAAGCGAACTGCGGGTCAACCGCAACGAAGCCCTTGGCGGCGTCGCCGAAGTAGGCAGCCTCGTCGAAGTCGGCATCGTTGTCGTCGGCCGGGAACTGGTCTGCACCGTTGCCGAAGAAGGCGATGTTCGAGAAGTCGAGCGTCGAGTCACCGACGAGCGTGGAGACGGTCGCGCCGTCAAGGTCGATCGCGCCGGCCTGGAAGCCGGTGATGAGCGAGTTCTTCAGAACAAGACCAGCGCCACGACGGATGTGAAGACCACCCTGCTCGGCATTGGCGCCCGAGCCCACGAAGGTCGCGTTGAAGATGGTCGGACGCGAGCGGGGCGTCGAGTCGACAACGTCCTTCAGGTTGTCGCCCTCGATGGCCTTGTCGCCAACGCTGGCGCTCTGCTGGATCGCAAGGAACTGCACGTTGCCGCGCCAGCCTTGGTCGAAGTCGAGCGAGTCGTCAGCGGCCTGCGTGATGAGGAGGTGCTTGATGCTGGCCGTGCCGCCGAAGAACTCAACGCCGTCATCCTTGCCAAGGTGGCTCTGGATGAAGTCGAGCTCGGTCGCAGAGCCGCAGCCGCCAACCGTGAGGCCGTTCAGCTCGTTGTCCGTGCCGAACACGTAGCCGGCGAACTCGATGCGGACATAGGTGAGCGAGCCGCAGCTGCTCGCGTCGTCGGTGCCGCCGTAGAGCGACGCCGCGCCGGCAGGCATACCCTCGATGTTGCCCTCGCCGCCGGCGAGGTTGATGCTCGCGGCGCCAAGAAGCACCACGCCGCCCCAGTCGCCCGAGGCGCGCGAGCCCTCAGGCTTGGAGCTGGTGAAGATGATCGGCGAGGCAGCCGTACCGGCCGCGTTGAGCTTGGCGCCGCGCGAGATAACAAGCGCCGAACCGTTGTCGCCCTTGACGACAACACCGGGCTCAATCGTGAGCGTGGCGTTGCCGGTCACGACGATGAGCGCCGAAAGCGTCACAATCGAGCCGCTGGCCCAGGTGGTGTCGGCGGTGATGTCCGAGCTAACCGTGATCTCGGTCGCCGCCGGGGTGCCGGTGTCGGCCGTTTCGGTCGAGGTGCTCTCCTCTTCCGAGCAACCGGAGAGAAGGGCGAGAAGAGAGAGACTGCAAACGAGATGCTTCATCATAACCATGCTCCGTTGAACCCCAGTTTCGAAGATGGGCAGGCCGCGCATGGGGGTCGTTGCGCAGCAGCCTCTTTGAGAATGTGCTGCATCCAACACGAGGTGCGTGATCGAGAGGCGACGGAACCGTGACATTTCATCGCCATGCACGATAAGTGTGCGCCACAAAGATGTGACACACGTGCAACAGCCTAGGGCTCCCAGCCGACAGACAGGCTGATGTCCGTGTCGGTCAGTTCATCTTCCACGATCACGCCGCCCTGCTCGGCACGACGCGACTGACCAAGGAGGTTCCGCGCACCGCCCTTCAGCTTCAGCCCTTCGCTGAGCTCGTACGACACCGTCAGATCGACCTTGTGAAAGGGCTCCGCGTAGACATCGGGAAGCCCGAGCAGACCCACCGTCACGAGCTCCCGGCCCATGACGTTGTAGAGCACTGTCGCCGAGATCGGAGAGGCCTCCGGCTCGTACGAGAGCGAGCCGTTGACCATGTAGGAGGCCTGTCCCTGAAGCGGCCGCTCCGAAGAGGTGGCCGCCCGCTGCTGCTCCTTGCCGACTGTCACGCTCGAGGTGATGAAGGAGGCATTCGCACCCACCGAGAGAGCTGCGAGCGCGCTCGCAAGGCCGCTCAACCCCGTACGGAACTCCACCTCTGCTCCATAGCTCTCCGCGCTCTCTGCATTGCCGTAGGTGATCTCGCCCGCCTGGGTGAGGCTCTGTTCGATCGGGTGCAGCGGCACCTTGTAGAAGAGGCTCGCGGCGAGCACCTCCGTGTTGCTTGGGAACCACTCCCAGCGCAGGTCGCTGCTGTGCACATAGGTGCGAAGGAGGTCGGGGTTGCCAGTGATGGTCTTGCGGCGCACGTAGTCCTGGAAGGCAAACGGTGCCACCTCGCGACCCTGCGGACGGGCCACGCTCGCACCATAGTTTGCCCGAACGAACATCCCCTCGTCGACCTCGAAGACAAGGCCGGCGGAGGGAAGAATGTCGAACTCGCCACGCTTCACCGTCTCCCGCGTGAAGACCCGCTGCCCGAGGAAGGGCGAACCCGACACCACGGTCTGGTCGTAGTTTTCGGCGCGCGCACCACCCACAACCCGGAGCCATTCGAGCGGCTTGAAGTCG
>CAIQPA010000125.1 GCA_903873545.1 uncultured delta proteobacterium | reverse complement strand
TCGTCGATGGTGAGCGCGTAGACCCAGTCACCGAACGAACCGATATACATGACCTCGAAGTTGCTATCGAACTCCACAGTCCGCGGCCCCCAGCTCTGACCGTAGGTGGCGGGCGAGAGGTAGACCTCGGTCTCGCCCGTGTCCGGGTCGATGCGGTAGATGGAGTCGTTGTCAGCCGAATAGATCATGCCGTCGGGCCCGACCGTGATGCCATACCCGTAGATGCCGGCCAGCGTGCGTCGTGCACCGCTGGGTGCAATCGAGACGACACCTTCGGAGGAGTTCACCACCATGGTTCCATCGGCGAGCCAATCCATGCCTTGAACGCCGTTGAGCCCGGGAGCGAAGGCCTGCACCTGGCCGGCGCGGTTGACCGCCACCAGCGCGCTGCCGGAGGAGCCGATCATGTAGCCGAACGCGTCAAAGGCGAGGTCGTGGTAACCCACCTGGTTGCCGAGTTCGATGGTAGCGATGGGCGACGAGGGCAGGTTGCGGCAGTTGACGCGGAAGGCCCGCTCGGGGCCGGACGGCACCGTGTCGGTGCGCTCGGGCATGATGGGTTGGCGCGGGCCTGCGCCCGGCTCGAGCGAGGAGAGCAGGCGGCCGCCCTCCGATGCCAGATAGAGCCTGCTGGGGTTCCAGCCCACAGAGCCGTTGGCCCAGGCGAGCCCGGTGACGCGGCCGGTGGGTGCGGGCGAGAGCGGCTCGAAGGGGCCATCGATGGAGCGCCAGATAGCGCCCGTCGCGAGGTCTGCGACGTAAACGCCGCCGCAGCCGTCGGTGGTGATTGCCGTGATGTCGGGTGTCGTCGAGGGGACCAGACACCAGGTCTGGCGGTCGCCTGCGCCGGCCACGCAGGTGCCGTTTGCGCCGCTCTCGGTGAGACAGCGGGCACCCGCGGAGGTTGCCGTGCAGCCGCCTGCAGCGACGCAGAGGAGCACGCCGTCACCGGTCGCCTCGCAGACGCCGGGCTGGCCGCCGCTGGTAACGCAGGCCTCACCGGACGAGCCGCCCTCGCAGGGGAGGGAGGGCAGGCAGAGGAGCGCGCCCGCGCCGCTCTCTGTGCAGCGGCCCGAGCCACCGACCTCGGTGAGGCAGCTGTCGCCCGCTGCGCTGCCGCGGCAGGGCTGCTCGGTCTCGATGCAGACCAGCCCCGAGAAGCCGAAGGTGCAGATGCCGGGATTGCCGACCGCGGAGGTGCAGTAGGCCCCATCGAACTGCCCAAGGCAGGGGTTGGCGGAGACGCAGACGCCGAGCCCCGCGTCGCCCGTTGCGCAGCGCCCTGCCTCACCGGTCAGGGTGGAGCAGCTCGTCCCGCTTGCCGCGCCGTCGCAGGGGTTCTGCAGGTCGCAGTAGACCTCATCTGCATCGTTGAGTGAGCAGAGGCCCAGAACATCGCGGAGCATGTCGGTGCAGGTCTCCGAGGTACGGCCTGCGCAGGAGCTGTAGGTCTGGCAGGTGAGCGCGCCTTCGGTGGAGTCGGTGCAGGTGCCGGTGAGGCCGAACTGGCCAAAGCAGCTGTCGCCGTCGGCGGCGCCGGCGCACTCCTGTCCAACGATGCAGAAGCCGTCGGCGCAGGCGCCCGGCTGGCCGAACTGGGTACAGGCCGTGCCGAGCGGGCTGCCGAGGCAGCTGTTGGTATCGCAGTAGCTGAAGCTGCCACCGTCCACACAGGTGCCGGCGTCGCCATACTCCTCGCAGGCAGAGCCGAAGGCGAGCGACGCGCAGCTCGGGGGCGGCTCGCAGGAGAGGCTGCCCGCGATGTTGGCGCATCGACCCAAGACATCGTTCTGCAGGCAGGTGTCGCCGGCCAAGGCATCGGTACAGGCCGAGATCTCGATGCAGGCGAGCGCGCCGCCGCTGAAGCGGCAGGCCCCCGTCATGCCCGGGTAGTTGGAGCAGCCCGCGCCGGCGAGCCTGCCAAGGCATGGGTCGGTGTCGCAGTAGCTTCCACCTACGAAGCCGGTGGAGCGGCAGAGGCCGGGCAGGCCGAGCTGGACGCAGTCGGTGCCCGAGGCGGCGGTGGCGCAGAGGTTCGGCGGTCCACAGCTGAGGCCGCCGAAGCTGTCCAGGTTGCAGACGCCCGGCACACCAGACTGGACGCAGGCGTCGCCTTGGCTGGCGCCGTCGCAGGGGGCGCTGGCCTGGCAGGTGAGCCCGAATCCGTAGTCCACACAGCGGCCCGTCTCACCGGGCGTCGGCTCGCAGAGGTCGCCCGCGGCTGCAGCGCTGCAGTCCGATGCCGCAGCGCAGAGCGGCCCGCTGCCGGCGTCGCGGCAGTAGCCGGCCTCCGCGCCGAAGAGGCAGGGTTGGCCGATGGTCTCGGTGGTGCAGGACGAGTTCTGGTCGCCGACGCGGCCAAAGAGCGCGGGCTCGGCCCAGACGCCCGCGCTGTCGCGGTCCATGGCGTAGACGGCGCCCGCACCGCGCGCGATGATGTAGAGCCGGTTGTAGTCGGCAGCGAAGGCGAGACCGCCGGGCACAAAGTCGAGGCCGCGGAAGATGGGGGAGCGGCCGCCGGTCGTCGGGTCGATGCGGGAGATTGTGGCGCTGGTCGCCTCGGAGAGGATGAGGAAGCCGTCGAGGTCGAGGTCGAGGCCGACGGGGTGGTCGAGGTCGGTCACGAGGGTCCGCGCCTCGCCGTTCGGGTAGACGAGCCGGATACGGCCGAGGATGGGATCGACGACCGCGAGTTCGCCGGTGCGGAGATAGACCATGGCCT
>CAIQPA010000124.1 GCA_903873545.1 uncultured delta proteobacterium | reverse complement strand
CTCCGCCACCTCCGATAGCTCCACCGGTTCGACGGGCGGCAGACACTGGTCGAGCAGCTGGTAGGCCTCCACCTCCACCCGCATGTTCTCCGCGGTGTCGAGCAGCCGCATGAGCCGCTCGCGCACCTCCACCACCCGCTCCGTGCTCAGGCGCGTCGCGCCGGCCCGGCTCAGGTGCTCGAGCAGGTGAATCGCCACGCCAATCGCCTCCAGCTCCTCCGGCAGCTCCACCCGGAAGCCGCCATGCGCCTTCACCATCGCCGGCTCCTTGCGGGAGCGCGGTGTAGGGAAGCGGTCGCGCAGCCGCTCGGTGAGCGGCCTGGGGCCGGGAGGATGAGCAGGCTTCGGCATGAGACGAATCTACCGAGGCGCCGCGGGCGGTGCAACCCGCTGCACCTCGTAAAAGCGGGCAGGGCGGAGCAGCAGCCCGCCGAAGCTGTCGGTCGCCGAGCGCAGGAGCCTCCACTGCTCCGCTGCCAGCCGCAGGTCGCCCGCTGCATCAAGCCCCATGCCGGCCGCAGCCTGCTCATCCAGCCCCACCAGCACCGCGCCGTCGCTTGCGCCCAGCTCCACCACCGCGCCCCGCACCGCCACCGGCCGGCGGCTCGCAACCAGCGTCTCGCGACGGCACCGGCGCGGCCACCACCGCTCATCCCAGTCCCGCCCCACGCAGAGCTCCGCCTCCTCCTCTCGCTCCGCCCGGTAGTAGAGCTCCGAGGCCGCCGCCAGCAGCTCCGCCGACGAGGCCGCGCCACCCACCTCTGCCGCGGCGGGCAGCCCACGCACCACCACCGTGTCGGCCTGGTAGCGCTGCAGCGCCAGCCCCAGCGCCCGCAGCCGCTCGTAGGGCGACACCGTCCCCGCCGGGCTCACCCAGCCCGTCGACTCCGCCCCTGCCAAATCGACCACCAGCAGCCGCACCACCGCGCCAGGCTCCGGCGCCGGCGCCCCCTCGAACCGGACCAACGTCCCATACCGCACCGCAGGCTCCGGCTCGCCGCAGCCCGCCGCACCGAGCAGGCACAAACAGAGCCAGCCCATGCGAATCACCCGCTGCAGCAAAACCCACCTGCGTGGAGAAGCTGCACCTTGAGATTGGTCGCTCGGATGCGTAGGAACCGGCGGCATCTGCACTGTCGCGCTTGGAGGCATCATGCAATCGAAGAAGGGAACCCTCTGGGGCGCGGCTGGGCTCAGCCTTGCGCTCGCCTGTCTGGCGGTCGTGCCGCAGGCCAACGCCACTACCATGATTTACCGCTCAATCGAGGAACTTGCGCAGCGGAGCGCGCTCGTCGTCGAGGGCACCATCACCGGCTCCGAGACCTACGCTGGCGACGAGGGCCGCATCACCACCCGCTGGACCGTCAAGGTGGCCCGCACCCTCCGCGGCCAGCCCGCCGCCGAGGTCCGCTTCGAGCAGTGGGCCGGCACGCTGGGCGACATCACCACCCAGATCCCCGGCGACGCCCGCTTCACCCAAGGCGAGCGGGTCGTCCTCTTCCTCCGCGGCGATAGCCCCGAGAAGATGTTCCTGACCGCCATGGGCCAGGCCAAGTTCACCATCCACGGCGGCAACCAGCCCGCCAAGCTCCTCCGCAAGGCCGCCATCGAGGGTGCAGGGCAGGGCATTCTGCCGCTGCCGCTCAAGGAGCTCGCCCCCCTCGCAGCCCCGCAGAGCCGGGTCGAAGAGGCCGTCCGCGACCTCGCAGACATCGCCTTCGCGCCCGCCCAGCCCGGCGCCGCCCCCCTCTTCTTCGTCCACGGCGTCGAGCGCCTCTCGCTCTCCGAGCTTGAGAGCCGTGTCTTTGGCACCAACCTCTCGCAGGAGGTGGCGCCATGAACCAGCGCATCGCCCGCTCCGCCGCCGCACTCCTCGGACTCCTCTTCGCGCTCACGCTCCTCCCCGGCCGCGCCGAGGCCTACGCCACCATCGACGCCTGCAACCCGAGCTGGCCCGCCGCCAGCCTGCCCAGCC
The DNA here is from genome assembly GCA_903873545.1 of uncultured delta proteobacterium. Taxonomy (GTDB): domain Bacteria; phylum Myxococcota_A; class Bradymonadia; order REDH01; family REDH01; genus CAIWGR01. The sequence goes on along the minus strand of CAIQPA010000124.1, from coordinate 5,132 downwards.
GCTACTACGTCAACCAGAACGGCTACTCGGCCATCCCGCTCGTCGATGTCCGCACCATCTTCACCAACTCCTTCGCCGCCTGGGGCGAGCCCTGCTGCAGCTCCTTCTCGGCCCGTGAGATGGGGCTCACCACCGACGTCGGCGAGAACAACGCCGTCTCCAACAACGTGATGTCCTTCCGCGAGGCCAGCTGGCCCTCCTCGCTCGGCGACGGCAGCTCTGTGCTCGCTGTCACCCTGCCGCAGTGGAACGGCCGCTGCTCGCTCATCAATGCCGACATGGTCTTCAACGGCTTCAACCACGACTTCGCCTCCAACGGCCGGTTTGGCGCCAACGACCTTCAGTCCATCACCACCCACGAGGCCGGCCACTGGCTCGGGCTCGACCACAGCTCCGTCGCCTCTGCCACCATGTACTACGCCTACTCGGGCGGCGAGGGCTCGCGCACTCTCCACCAGGACGACATCGACGGCGTCTGCTTCCTCTACGAGCAGGCCTGCGGCTGCACCACCACCGCAGACTGCACCGGCGCCGGCGAGGAGTGTGTTGGCGGCCAGTGCATCATCCCCCCCTGCACCGCAGACAGCGACTGCGACACCGGCCTCATCTGCGACGCCGGCACCTGCGTCGTCCCGCCCTGCGGCTCCGACGCCGACTGCGTGGGCAACCAGGTCTGCGTCGCCGGCTCCTGCATCACCCAGACCGACTGCCCCATCTGTGCACCCTGCAACACCGCCGACGACTGCGGCGGCAACCCCTACGTCTGCGCCCAGGACCCCAACGGCGGCACGGGCGGCTTCTGCACCCGCCTCTGCGCCGCCGCGGGCGACTGCCCCGGCGACTCGGCCTGCTTCACCGTCCCCGGCCAGGGCTTCAACGTCTGCTTGAACCCCGACGCAGCCACCGGCAGCGTCTGCCCCACCGGCTACGTCTGCGGCGGCGGCACCACCGGCCTCTGCGACGGCGTCACCTGCCCCGCCGGCCAGACCTGCGACCCGGCCACCGGCGCCTGCTCCGCTCCCGGCAGCGGCGACGCCTGCGCCAACATCTGTGACGGCTGCACCACCGACGCCGACTGCGATGGCGGGCTCGGCTCCTGCGTCGACTTCGGCAACGGCGGCATCTGCTCCACCGCCTGCTCCACCACCGACCCCTGCCCCGGCCTCAACACCGACTGCTTCGCGGTCCAAGACACCACCGGCGCCACCCAGAACCTCTGCTTCAACGCCGAGGCCGCCACCGACATCTGCCCCGCCACCTGGCGCTGCGAGACCGAGCCGCCCGCCGCCCCCTGCGACGGCGTCACCTGCCCCGCCGGCGAGCTCTGCGACGCCGCCACCGGCAACTGCATCCCCGACAGCTTCGACGGCTCGCGCGGCGGCTCCTGCGGCATCTGCGACACATGCCGCACCGACGCCGACTGTGGCGGTGGCCTCTGCAAGAACTTCGTCGGCATCGGCCAGTTCTGCACGCAGACCTGCGACGCCGGCTGCCCCGGCAACGCCACCTGCTTCGCGCTCGGCGCCCAGCAGCTCTGCCTCAACCCCGACGCCGGCTCCGCGGGCGTCTGCAACGCCGGCTTTGTCTGCAACGAGGCCCCGACCGACCCCGACGCCGGCACCACCGACACCGGGACCTCGACCGACACGGGAACCGGCAGCAACGACACCGGCGCCACCGACAACAACGAGCGGCCCTCCGTCAACGGCCGCGCCGTCTCCAGCGGCTGCTCCACTACGGGCGGCGCCGCCAGCCTAGCGGCCCTCCTCGCGCTCGCCGGCCTGCTCCTGCTCCGCCGTCGCCGCGCCACCGCATCGCGCTAGCCCAACGCCGTTTGCAGTTGAAGCAGACGGCGCCGCCCGTTACCCTCTCTCCCACGGCGCAACCGCCGGGGAGGGCGACCATGTCCGCAACCGCAACGGCTGCCGCAGGGAGCCCATCATGAAGCGTCTACTCGGTCTCGTCGGCCTCTCCGCCCTGCTCTTGGCGCCCGCCGTCGCCGCTGCGGAGCCCCGCCTCCCTGTCGCGGAGGAGCTCAGCGGCACCATCGGCGGCGGCGACACCACCAACGCCCGCGGCGCCCTCGAAGACGCCTTCGTCGTCGACCTCACCGCCGGCCAGTCGCTCAAGGTCGAGCTCCGCTCCTCCGAGTTCGACGCCTTCCTCTCCGCCACCGGCCCAGACGGCGCCACCGTCGCCGAAGACGACGACTCGCTCGGCGGCTCCAACGCCCGCCTCAACTTCACCGCCACCCAGTCGGGCCGCTACCGCATCGCCGTCTCCTCCTTCCAGCGCGGACAGTCGGGCGACTACACCCTGCGCGCCGACGTCTGGGTGCGGAAGGCCCTCGCCGTCGCCAAGCTCGACCTCCCCGCCCGCGCCCAGGGCACGCTCGGCGACAGCGACGCCCGCCGCGCCGACGGCCAGTGGGTCAAGGCCTTCCGCTTCAACGCCAAGGCCGCCGACGAGATCGAGGCCCGCCTCACCGCCCAGTTCGACGCCTACCTCATCCTGCTCTCGCCCACGGGCGAGGTGGTCGCGCAGGCCGACGAGGGCGCCGGCGGCACCGATGCCAAGCTCCGCGCCGGCCTTCCGATGACCGGCGAGTACACCCTCCTCGTCACCACCCCCTCCACCAGCACCGCGGGCACCTTCACGCTCGAGCTGCTCGGCGCCGAGCCCGCCTCTGCCAAGCCGCCCGTCCCGCTCACGCCCGGCGCGATGCAGCGGGCCAACATGGCGGCCCAGGTGGGCGGCACCCGCGTGAGCGACCGCTACACCGTCACGGCCAAGGGCGGGCAGTTCCTCGACGCCCGCATGAGCGCCGAGGCCTTCGACCCGCTCCTCTCCCTCATCGGCCCCGGCGGCGACCTCCTCGCCACCGACGACGACAGCGGCGGCGGCACCAACGCCCGCATCCGCTACACCCTCCCCACGGCCGGCAACTACACCCTCATCGCCTCCCGCTTCGAGGCCGCGACCGGCGGCGACTACCTCATCTCCGCCGAGCTGGCCCAGCCGCCCGCCGTCACCTCGTCGCAGCTCCGGCTCGGCATCCAGCTCCGCGGCGAGTTCACCACGGGCGACATCCGCACCATCGAGGGCAACGGCTTCGCCGACCTCTACCGCTTCGACGGCAAGGCAGGGCAGACCCTCACGCTCGGCGTCACCTCGCACGCCATGCCCGCCCTCCGCGTCACCACCCCCTCGGGCGAGCTCCTCTCGGTGCCCGCCATCTCCGCCACGGGCGAGAGCACCTTCACGCTGCCGCAGACGGGCGGCTACCTCTTCGCCCTCGTCTCCGACCGCTCCGAAGATGCCAGCTACCAGCTCAAGGTGGTGGAGGCCGACGCCAAGGCGCTCGCCGCAACCCGCACCGCGCTCACGGTAGGCACCACCTTCGACGGCGACTTCAAGCCCTCCGACCGCGACCGTCCCAACGGCGAGGGCAAGGTGGACGCCTACGACCTCGAGGTGGCCACCTCGGGCCTCTACGACCTCTCGCTCGAGGCCGACGAGCTCGACCCCGTCCTCGAACTCCAGAGCGCCGACGGCGAGCTGCTCGAGCAGAACGACGACTTCGGCGGCGGCACCAACGCCCGCATCCGCCGCCCGCTCGCTGCCGGCCGCTACCGGGTCATGGCCATGTCGCTCGGCAGCAACACCGGCCGCTACCGGCTCCGCGCGGAGGGCACGACCGAGGTGCCCTTCGAGATGAACGCGGTGCAGATGGGGGCCGTGGTGCTCGGCGACCTCTCCAACGACGACCCGATGCTGCAGGAGATCAACCGGCGCGCCGACATCTACCGGCTGCAGCTCAAGGCGGGCGAGGCGGTCACCATCACCCTCCGCTCCACCGACATCGACAGCCTCCTCCGGGTGGTCGACGAGCTCGGCGCCACCATCGCGCAGAACGACGACTTCGGCGAGCAGGTCGATGCCCGCGTCTCCTTCGTGCAGCCCTTCGACGGCGAGGTGCGCATCTACTGCACCTCCATCGCGGGCGAGGGCAGCGAAGAGGGCGCAGGCCCCGTCGCCGCCGGCACCGGCACCGGCGCCTACCGCCTCGAGGTCAAGCCCGGCCTCACCCGCCCCTCGGAGACCTCGCTGTGACCACCGCCTCGGGCGAACGCCCCCTCATCCTTGTCTCCAACGACGACGGCTACGCCGCGCCCGGCATCATCGCGCTGGCCGATGCGCTCGAGGCCGTCGGCGAGGTCTGGGTCTTTGCGCCCGAGCGGGAGCGCTCCGCCATCTCGCACGCCATCACGCTCCACAAGCCGCTCCGCCTGCAGGAGACCGGCCCCCGCCGCTTCTGGGTCTCGGGCACGCCGGCAGACAGCGTCTACGTGGCGCTCCACCACGGCCTGCCACGCCAGCCCGCGCTGGTCGTCTCGGGCATCAACCGGGGCGCCAACATGGGCGAAGATGTGCTCTACTCAGGCACAGTCGGCGCGGCGATGGAGGGCTGCCTCATGGGCATCCGTTCGCTCGCGGTGAGCCTCACCCACAACCGGCCCTCCACCTACGAGGTAGCCGCCGAGCTGGCGGCCCGCGTGGCCACCGAGCTGCTAGACAAGACGCTGCCGCCCGGCGTGCTCCTCAACCTCAACGTGCCCGAGGGCTGCGACCCGTCGCGCGGCATCCGCTCCACCCGGCTCGGCCGCCGCAACTACGGGCGGGTGGTGGAGAAGGTCATCGACCCTCGCCACAAGCCCTACTACTGGATCGGCGGCCCCGACCTGGGCTTCTTGCCGGTCGAGGGGTCGGACTGCGACGCCAACCACGAGGGGCTGGCCTCGCTCACCCCCGTGCACCTCGACCTGACCCGCTACGACCTCATCGCCGACCTGGCCACCTGGTCCTCCACCCAACCGCAGCAGTGAACACCATGGAACTCGAGAACTTCCTCAAGTCGCGCATCACAGACATGCCCGACTTCCCCAAGCCCGGCATCCTCTTCCGCGACATCACCACGCTGATTGCCGACGGCCCTGCGCTCAAGGCGACGACCGACGCCTTTGCGGCCCACTTTGCGGGCAAGGGCATTACGAAGATTGTGGCGCCCGAGGCGCGCGGCTTCATCTTCGGCACGGCGCTCGGCTACGCGATGGGCGTGGGCGTGGTGTTGG
>CAIQPA010000123.1 GCA_903873545.1 uncultured delta proteobacterium | reverse complement strand
GAGTCCTGAAGGTGCGGCATGACGGGCGCTCCGGATTGCGTGCGCGCCGCCCCTACCACGCCGCAGCCAGCGCCGCAAAGCAGAACGGCCGGTTAGCCGAAGAGCCAGGGGCGCTGCGAAAGCCCCGATTCATAGCGGAGCAGGTAGTACTCGTCGCTGAGTGCGTATCGAAGCAGCGCGGTGCAGCGGGCGCTCGAGGTGATGACCTCCTGCGTCTGCGGCTGCTCGAGCCGGCCGTTCCACCCCTCTGCCACGAGAATCTCCGAGATCGCCACAGAGACGTCGCCGCAGAAGACGAGGCCGAGGCGATCGCCGAGGCGGGACGGAAGCAGCGACCAACCAGCCGGCACGCCGCGGATCAGGTCGGGGTTCTCGCGAAGCGCCGCTGCCGCAGCGCGCCGGGGAGAGTGGAGGAGCAGACCCGCGACATCGTCCGAGAGCGGGCTGCCGCCGGCTACCTGCATGTCGAGCCCCTTGATCGCCACCGCCACAATGAAGTCCTGCACCCGCTGGTCATCGACCCACGAGAGCGGCACGACGCCAGACAGCGCCATGCCAGCGGTGTAGCCGGCCCAGAAGCGGGCGCCGAGCTGGTTCTGCGGAGAAACGCGGGCCGCCGGAACCGCGAAGGTCTTCGGCTCGAGGCCGATGACACCGTTGGTGTGACTGCCAAAAACCACCTTGGGAGGCTCAATCGCGAGCCAGTTGCAGGCGCCCTGAAGGTAGGCCTCGAAGGCTGCAGACTCGTCGCCGCGGAGCCGTACCGAAGGATAGTCGCGCCGGTTCGGCGCCGAGCGAGAGAGCACCTTCTCTGCCAGCGGCATCATGCCGCGCAGCGTCTCCACTTCGGCGGTCGAGACGAGGTCGTGGGCGCCGTGCCGCCAGGCCACCGCCGTCTCGAGCTCCTGTGTGGGGTCGCGCAGCGCGTTCGGGTCGCCGGTATCGACGTTGGCTCCGAAGGCGCGCCGAATCTGGCGGGCAACGCGGAGCCGCGCCGCATCCTTCATCTCTTCGTAGAGGTTGTCGAGCTCCTGCGCGGCCTCGTCCCAGATGCTGGCGTCGCCGAGCTGGAGCGCTGTGAGCACCTTGGTGACAGCGTCGCGCACCCTGCCCGGCTGCTGCCCCGCGGCGCGGGCCTCGCGCAGCAAGGTCTTGGCAACGGGACCCCGCGCACGCCGCGCCTGGGCGAAGGCATCCTCTGCCTCCCGAAACCGCCGCAGCACCGAGAAGTTCAGTTCGCCCACATAGCACCAGAGCTCACCGAGCGTCTCCGGCGCAAGGTCGAGCCGGTTCTCCGCCAGCAGCCCGGCGAGCCGGTCGGCAAAGACCTGCGCGCCCTGGTTCACACGGTAGAACTCCTCGAGCCCCGAGAGCGGGATGGCCCGGTCCGGGAAGGCCTCGAAGAGCCTCCAAAGAATCGCCTCGCCCTCCGCAGGGCGCTTGAGGCGAGCCCAGTAGGTCTTGGCGAGCAGGATCCAGCTTCGCTGGTCAGCGACTTCGGGCGGTGTCGGCAGCTCGCCCTCGAGCAGTTCGACGCATCGCTGCGGATCGCCGAAGCTCCCGTGCGCGCTCGCAAGCCGCATGGTCCACTCGCGTGAGCGCGGGATGAGGCTGTGGGCCTCTTCGAGCGCTGCAAGCGTGCGCGCCTTGTCGCCGCCCTGCCCCTGATGGAGGCTGGCGAGACGGCCGAGAAGCTCCACGCGCCCCTCGCCACGGCAACCCGACGCGAGGCAGTCCTCGATGGTCGCACGGGCCGCCTCGAGGTTGCCACCGAGCTCTTCGAGCCGCGACTTGTCGCGGGCATAACTGGTCTCTGCCGGCGCATAGAGCACCGCCACACCGAGCGCATCGATGGCATCGGAGGGGCGCTTGAGCTGCTCGAGCGCACGGGCGCGGCGGGCCGCAAGTGCAGCGCATCCATCGGGTGCAGGCGGCGCCTCCAAGAGGTGCTCCGCGATGGCCTGT
>CAIQPA010000122.1 GCA_903873545.1 uncultured delta proteobacterium | reverse complement strand
CTGACAGCATCACTTCATCCGAGTCTGGGTGCAGTCTCCAAGGCTAGCGCAGCAGCATCGCTCCTGCAAAGCCTACTTGGGGGCAGGAGCCGGCACTTCCGTGGAGGCAGGTGCTGGCGTTTCTTTGGAGGCAGGTGCCGGCACTTCCGTGGAGGCAGGTGCCGGATCTTCGCAGCCCTTCGAGCGGGTCAGAATGCGAAGTGCGACACGACGGTTGGCAGCCTTGCCCTCTGGCGTGCCATTCGAGGCGACAGGAGAACCCTCACCGAAGCCGATTGCCTCGAGCCTTCCTTCGCCCACCCCCTTGTAGATCAAGTAGGTGAGCACCACCCGTGCGCGGCGGGCCGAGAGGTCGAGGTTGTGGTCGTCGGAGGCATCGCTGTCGGCATGGCCCTCCACCCGCACCAGCGTGATCTCGGGGGCTCCGGCGAGCGCCTCAGAGGCCCGGTCCAGGAGCTGCAGCGAACGGGCATCCATGATGTCGTCATCCACGCCAAAGCGGAGCGGAGCACCAAGCACCACCTCGTCGCAGGTCAGCGTCACATAGATCCCGGCCAGCGACTCGGGGCAGCCGTCGGTCTTGGCGCCGGGCAGCGCGCCCGACGGGATATCCGGGCAACGGTCAAGGAGATCTGCGAGGCCATCGCCGTCGTTATCGAGCTCGGGGCAGCCATCTCCGTCGGCGAAGCCGTCGAAGTCCTCCTCCTCGTTGGGACACTGGTCCACCCGGTCGAGCAGGCCGTCGCCATCATTGTCATACTCGGGCACGCCGTCGCCATCCTCAAAGCCATCACGGTCCTCGGGGATGCGGGGGGCGCCATCGACCAGATCGGGCACCCGATCTGCGTCATCATCGACATCGGGACACCCGTCTTCATCGATGTAGTTGTCACGGTCCTCGGCCTCGTCGGGGCAGAGGTCGGCCTCGTTGGTCAACCCGTCGCCGTCGCGGTCAGACTCGGGCGGCGCGGTGTAGTTGAGGCCGAGCAGGTAGCGGAAGGCGGGCCGACCAACGGCCTCGCCGATCCCGACGCCTATGGCTGTGGATACCGACCAGCCGTCACGGGCGCGGGTGGCTACGCCCACGCGGAGCTCCTGCGCCAGCTCCGTCGCGTCGCCGTTCGGCGTCGTCAGGCGGCCCTCCCACTCCGGGACCAGATCGAGTTCGGTCGCAATCGCATAACGGCTCGCAAGCCGGAGCAGCGCCTCATCTCCGACGCTGAGGTTGGCAAACTCCCGTGTTGGCCGGAAGCGATAGCCGGCCTCCATAGAGATGCTCCCGGTCGGGTAGCGCGACTCAAGGATAAGGCCTGCACCGCCGCGCAGACGGCCGTCACCGCGGAAGTCGAGCTCATCGCCTGTGGCGAAGAAGAGGTCGCCCACCACCGCGGTCGCAATCCCGAACCGCCCCTCGGGGGCGCTCAGCGAAAAGCGGGGGGAGACCACAAGGTCGGTCAGGCCGCTGCTCCCTGCGGAGCCGTCCCAGATATCGTAGGTGCGGCCGTCGACAACCACCGCGCTCAGATCGTCACCGGTCTGGTGGAGAACCACGGGAACCAGCAGTCCAACATCGAGCCGCCGATGGAGGGCCAGCCGCGCCTGCAGGTGGGCGGTCTGTTGCCAAGCGATGACCGAGCCGCGGTCCTCGCCGTCAATCTTGGGGGCAAAGGGGCGATCGGCGGCGTCGAGTGTGAGGCCGAGCCGCCACTGCCCGGGGCGCAGCAGAAAGGCGGAGCGGGTGGCCCAGCCGCCCGAAGCGCCATCGGCGTTGGGCTCGAAGGTGAGCGTCGAGAAGTTGGCCTCCGGCAGCGCCTGCGCCGATGCGACCTGTGCACCAGCGGCGAGCAGTCCGGCGGCAATCGCAGCAGCGGTCAGGAGCTGGCGCAGCGCATGCCTCACGGGCAGGCAGCGGGGTCGAAGCTGATGGTTGTTACGTCGCCGTTGGGGCCGGAGGCGCCGATGGGGCAGAAGGCGGCGCGGACGCTGGCTGCAGATCGGAAGCTCGAGAAGCTGATATCGAACTTGGCCACGAGGAGGTCGTAGGAATCGTTGGCGCCGGAAGGCTCGTTGGCGCACCAGGTGGGGCCGATCTCCCAGACCTTGAGCTCGTCGCCGGCGCGGAAGCGGTAGTCGCCGGGGAAGGAGACGATGGCCCAGCCGCCATCATCGCCCATGGACCAGTAGGTCTGGAAGGCGGTGCCGGTCTCGGGCTGGTCGACGGCGCAGTCCTGACCGGCGGCATCGATGGGCATGCTGTCTACGGGGCCGGTGATGCTCGAGAAGTCGAGGGTTGCATTTTCGGAGCCGAGGTAGGCGCCGCGACGCTGGCCCTGCACAATCTCAGCGAAGGCGAGCGTGGCGCCATCGCGACGGATCTCGACGGCGTCGATATCGGGGCCGGGGTGGCGGTTGAGGAGCGAGGTCTGCGAGCTGGCGGTGGAGAGGATGGCAACGAAGGCGTAGTCGGTCTCGCCGGGGACAGGGCCGGTCTCGCCGGGCTGGCAGGCGCCATAGCGGGCTCCTTCGGGGACGAGACAGGTGGAGCCCTCCTGGCAGTCGAGCTCGTCGCGGCACTCAACATAACAGACGGTGCCATCGCAGCCGTATCCGCCGGAGCAGTCGGTAGCGACGGTATCCACGGTGCAGGGGGTGTTTGCGGCCGGCGGGGTGGTATCGACGGGCGTGGTATCGGCACCGGAACCGCCCGAGTCTGCAGCGCCCGAGCCACCGGTGTCTGCAGCGCCCGTGTCGGACAGGGTGCTATCTTCCTCCTCCCGGTTGTTGCGGACGGGGGTGGTCTCGGAGCAGGCGGCGAAGAGGAGCAGAGCGGGAAGCAACGAAATGGCGCGCATCGGGAACCCGAGGTGAAAGGGTGGCACGGGTAGCACTCTAGTCGTGGACCCCGCGCAAGGGAAGAAAGGCTGAATCCTCTGGTCGGGAGGATCGGATTTCTGCTGCAAAAGATCCCGAAACAGGGGTGTCGGAGGGCGGGCGATAGGGGTTAGCGGGGGAGGAGCGGTGCCACAGCACAATCGAGCTGGCAGGATAGACCGTTGAATCATGGTTCAAAAACAGCTCCTGGGCAGCAGCTGCGGAGGCTGTGCTGCGCCCACTTTGGCGGCCGCACAGGGTGTCTGAAGCGGCCACAAACTTCTTGCAAAGGGTAGTCAACAGGTCTATCGGCAATGTCATTCCAAATGGGTTGTAACTTCGGTTCAAACCATCTGGCACAACCAAGTTTCAAGATAGGCCACTCGGGTATTCTGCCCGAAACATCAACCACGCGGACGGTCTACCGCGCGAGAGAGAAAGGTTAGGTAGAGGCAATGTCCAATAAGTTGTTCGTTGGTGGTTTGAGCTGGAACACAACCGATGATGGCCTCCGGTCAGGATTCGAGCGCTTCGGTACGGTCACCGATGCCAAGGTCATTCAGGACCGCGAGACTGGAAAGTCGCGCGGCTTCGGCTTCGTCACCTTCGAGTCCCCTGAGATTGCTCAGTCGGCTTGCGATGAGATGAACGGCAAGGATCTCGATGGTCGCACCATCCGCGTCAGCGTTGCTGAGGATCGTCGCGCAGGCGGCGGTGGCGGCGGCGGCGGCGGCGGCGGCGGTTACCGTGGTGCTGGCGGCGGCGGTGGCGGTGGCTACCGTGGTGCTGGCGGCGGCGGCTTCGGCGGCGGCG
>CAIQPA010000121.1 GCA_903873545.1 uncultured delta proteobacterium | reverse complement strand
ATCATCGAAGCCGATCCGCGCACGCCCCGCAGCCACGCGGAGCGCATCGAACTCTGCCGCCGTAGCAGCCTCCAGCCCGAGCGCAGCGAGCGCCTCGAGCGCCTCCGCCACGCCCTCACGCGGCAGCACGAGCAGTGCATCCGCAGGGTCGAGCCCCACACCCCGGAGCAGCCAGCCATCGCGCCAAGGCTCGGCGGTGCGCTGCCCCTCAGCAAGCGGCTCCAGCCCCAGACGAGCGGCCAGCTCGGAGCCGCCGAGCGCGACCACCGAGAGCCTCTCGTCGAGCAGCTCCAGCTCCACCTTCTCGGAGATGAGGTAGCGGTCGAAGTGGGCCAGCGCGCTTTCCGCGCGACCCTCCTCCAGCACGAGCAGCCAGCCCCGCTCGCCCCAGCCGAAGGCCTGCAGGTCGAAGAGGATGCGGCCGTTGATGTCGGTCGCCGTCGCATACCCGCCGCCACGCGCCGGCCAGGGGCGGGTGTCTTGCGTCAGCTTCGTCTGCAGGAAGGGAATGGTGTCGGCGCCCCAGAGGCGGAGCAGCGAGCGGCCCGGCGCGGCGGCAAAGAAGCCGGGCTCCAGCGCAGCGCGCCGCGCAAAGGTGACCGCAGCGGTCTCGACCGCCGCCTGCTTGGCTAAGGTTGCGTCGCTCATGGGCCCGTCACCGTGGCGCCGAACTCGGCATCGAGCGCATCGGTCATCTCGAGCAGCGTGACGGAGCGATGGGTCTGCGTGAGCGTCTCCCAGAAGGCGGTGAGCGCCGCCTCTTTCTGCTGCCAGGGGCGGCGGAGGTCGTGCTGCTTGGCGACGAGGATGGCCTGCACGCCGCGGTCATGCTGGTCCATGAGGTCGATGGCATGGATGGCCACCGAGAGCTTCTCCTGGCCGGCGCGGAAGCAGCGGGCGAGCAGACGAGCGCCGCTGTCGGGCAGCGCGCAGATGGTGGTGCCGATGACGGGCAGACGGGTCACGGGCATGACGCCGCAGGGGATCTCCCAGAGCGGGAGCGAGTGCTTGCGGTCGCCGCGGCGCCAGAAGCCCCAGCGCGAGGGGCGGTAGGGCGAGGTGGGCGCGAGCAGCGCGAGCGGGTCGTTGGCGGCCGAGCCCGTGGGCTGTCCCTTGGCGGCCATGCGGGCCATGACGGCGGCCTTGGCGGCGAAGTAGGGCGGGCAGGGGAAGATGCTCGCATCGTACCGGTAGCCCCGCTCCGCGAGCAGCGCGAGGATGCGGGAGTCGAGGTTGTAGCCGGGGGTGCGGAAGCCGAGCGGCCGGACGCCGAGCGACTCTTCGATCCAGCGGGCCGCCTCGTCGATCTCCTCGGCGATGCCCGACTCGGAGAGCTCGCGCAGGTGGTAGGGGTGGCGCAGGGTGTGCGAGGCGATCTCGTGGCCGGCGGCGACGGCGGTGCGGAGGGCGGTGACCGCCTCATCGAACTGCAGGTCGGCGGCGACGACGAAGAGGGTCATGCGGATCTGGAGCCGCGCGCAGAGGTCGAGCAGCCTCGGGAGGGCGACCGCATAGATGGCGCGCGGATCGGGGTCCCCCTCGAGCGCATGGATGCGATGGTAGAGGCTGAGGCTGTCGAGATCGACCGAGAGGTTGACCAGTGCGCTCATCGACTTTTGACGCGGATGACCCAGGCGAGTGTGGCGAGCTGGCGAAGCACCCGCGGCACCCGCTTGGTGAGCTGCACCGAGGGGGCCCGCTTCTCGATGACCTCGATGGGGATCTCGGTGGTGCGGAGCATCATCCGGTTGGCGCGGATGACGAGCTCGCTGGCGAACATGTCGCGGTCGACGACGCACTTGCCGACGACGCCCAGGAGCCGCTCGCGGACAAAGGCCTTGAGGCCATGGGTGTCGGTGCCCTCAAAGCCGGTGGCGAGCCAGAGCAGCCAGTTGATGACGCT
>CAIQPA010000120.1 GCA_903873545.1 uncultured delta proteobacterium | reverse complement strand
CCTCGAGGCCTTCGGCATGGCGCGGGAGCGGTTCTGGGTGATTGCGAACGGGTTTGAGGCGAAGTCGGGCGAGCCGCTGGCGGAGTCTGCACCGGTGCTCGAGTTGCTGGAGTGTGTGGCTCTGGTCTGCGGGGAGAGTTCGGCTCCAAAGGAGTCGGGCGAGGCCTCCGTGGTTGCTCCGCGCGTTGCGGAAGCGCGCGCGCTCCTTCCTGCAGCAGCGACCTTTCGGACACGGGCCACCGTCGCGGAGCGTGAGGCGCCTACGACGGTGTCGCCGGCACCGGTTGAACCGAAGATGCAGTTGAGCGATTTGCTGAAGGCCATCCAGGAGCCGCTGCGGGTGTTTGCGACGAAGGTGCTGCGCGTACCGCTCGAGGATGAGGAGACGGTGACGAGCGATGACCCGAACGGTATCGACTACCTGGAGCAGTTGGCGGAGTGTCAGACTTGGACGGATGAATTCACGAAGCGGGCTGCGACCACGGCGGTTGGTGCATCGGCTGAGGCGACTGCTCAGAGCGGTCGAGTGGCGGCGCCGACCGACGCAGCGTTGTCAGCCAAACAGGCTCTCGAGACGCGCCGCGACGAGCTTGAGGTGAAGTTTGCGGCGGCGGGCTCGATCGCGAAGGGTTATCTAGGGCTCGGTGCGGCTGATGGTCTAAAGGCGCGGCTCGGAAAGCTTGATGAGAAACTCAGGGAACTTGGGGTTATCCAGAAGCTCTGGACCGACCTTGGAGGCTCTGACGATGTTGTGCGGACGGTTCAGGATGGAGATACCGACGCGGTGATTTCTGTTGCTCCCTGCGGGCTGGGTGGGGTCGAAAGCCTGATTCAGCCGGGTAGGCTGCTGTGGAGTCAAAAGCAGGATCGGCCCGTGGTGGTCTCTCACACGAAGCGCGAGAAGGCGGTCTTTGAGGCTGCGGTCACGTTGGCGCTGGTGCGGCTCGCATCTTCTGGTGAGAAGCAAAGGGAGCTCGCCTATGTCTGGTGGCAGTCGGCCAAAAACAAATACGATGTCAGCTACTGCGTCTGGCCGGAGGGGCTAAACGAAGGGGATTGGCTCCGAGCGTTGGTAGGCTTCCGCAGCGAGGCGATGCAGCGGCTGGTGCTTGCCTCGCGGGAGCTGCTCTTTGAGGGAGTGCGCATGAATCTCAGCGAGCCATCGATGCTGGAAGTACTCGAGCGCTCGCTGGTTGGGGTGTCAGGTTTCTCCCCCGCATGGTTTGGTCCGGTGCGAGACGTGCTTGGCGCAGCGAGCCTGCCTGCGCAGCCTTCGGACGCAGCGGACGAAGAAAGCGCGGAGCCAGAGGAAGAGCTACCGGACTCTTCGCCTGAAGAGGCAAAGACCGCCGCCGATGGGAAGGAGGCTGGCGCAGGCTCCGGAAGTCTGATGGACAAACTGTCAAAGCGGGTGGGAGATGCCTTCCTGAATGCGAAGGGATTTGAGTTCCCGAAGGCGCTGATGGGCGGGCTGGTTCAGCCGCCCTACCCCCGTCCTGATGAGCTGGAAGGCGGGCAGGCCTGGGCGGATTCGATGCTTCGTGATGTGGCCCTTTGGTGCGCGGTCGTCGGGCTGCCCGTCCTTGCCGCGGCGCAGGGTAGGACCAAGGTAAAGGACGGGAATCGGCTCTCGGTGAAGCCCGGTTACTGGAAGCAGGCGGAGCCACCAGGACGCGAATTGCGACAGGCACTGGTGGAGCGGTTCAGGCAGCAGCAGGCAGCGCGTAACGGCAAGGGGGAAGAATGAATCCTGAAATGCAGGGT
>CAIQPA010000119.1 GCA_903873545.1 uncultured delta proteobacterium | reverse complement strand
TTGCCGTCCGTCGCGTTCGGCGTCGCCGCTGAGCGATCGCCGTCGTTGTCACCGTCGATGAAGCAGATGGCCACCCCGTCGCAGTCCTCGTCGATGTTCGTTCCGTTGACCTCGGCGTTGCCGGGATAGCGCGAGGCGTTGCTGTCGTCGCAGTCATCGGCCGGTGACGAGGCGAGGTCCTCGCCGGCGTCGGAGCAGTCGGCGTCCGTGGAGATGGTGGTCGCGTTGTCTGTGCGGCGGTGGTTGTCGCTGTCTGCGTCGGTGTAGCAGAGCTCCTGGCCGTTGCAGCTCTGGTCGATGCCGTCTGCCACGATCTCGGTCTGGCCGGTGAAGATGGCGGCGTTGAGGTCGGCGCAGTCGGTCGTGTCGGGGTCGAGGTCGTTGTCGTCGTCGGTGTCGACGCAGTCGGGCGTGGTGTCGGCATCGGTATCGACCGCGCCATCGACAAGATCGCCATCGCAGTCGCTGTCGATCGCATCGCAGCTCTCTGTTGCGCCGGGGTAGATGGCAGCGTCTGCGTCGTTGCAGTCGGCCGCATCGAGCGAGCTGTCGTTGTCGTCGTCGGTGTCCACACAGTCCGGATTCGCGTCGCTGTCGAAGTTGGCGAAGGAGTCCACCAGGCTGCCGTTGCAGTTGCTGTCGATGCTGTCACAGCTCTCGGCGGCGCCGGGGTAGATGGCGGCGTCGGCATCGTTGCAGTCGGCGGCATCGAGCGAACCGTCGTTGTCGTCATCGGCGTCGCAGGCATCGCCATCGCCATCGCTGTCGAAGTTGGCCTGGGTGTTGTTGGCGGTCAGCGGGCAGTTGTCCGCGCCATCGAGGATGGTGTCGTTGTCATCATCCTCGTCGCAGGCGTTGCCGAGTGCGTCGGCATCACTGTTGAGCTGGTTGGTGTTGGCGACGAAGAGGCAGTTGTCGGCGGTGTCGGCGATGGTGTCGTTGTCATCGTCGCTGTCGCAGGCATCGCCGGTGGTGTCGTTGTCTGCGTCGGCCTGGTCGTCGTTGACCACGAAGATGCAGTTATCGACCTCGTTGGCCCGCGCGTCGTTGTCGATGTTGTTGTCGCAGGCGTCGCCCTGTGTGTCGCTGTCGGTGTTGGTCTGCAGCGGGTTGGCCACCACCTGGCAGTTGTCGCTGGGGTCGAGGATACCGTCGTTGTCGTCGTCGCTGTCGCAGGCGTTGCCCTGGCCGTCGTCGTCGGTGTTGGTCTGGTCGGCGTTGGCAGTGACGGGGCAGTTGTCGCCGGCGTCGGCCACGCCGTCGCCATCGCCGTCGGCATCGCAGACATCGCCGAGGCCGTCTGCATCTGCGTCTGCCTGGTTGGTGTTGGCGGTCAGCTTGCAGTTGTCGGCGCCGTCGAGGATGCCGTCGTTGTCGTCGTCGGTGTCGCAGAGGTCGCCGGCGCCGTCGTTCTCGTTGTCGTCCTGGCTCGGGTTGAAGACCAGCGGGCAGTTGTCGTCGGCGTCGAGGTCGAAGTCGTTGTCGTCGTCCACGTCGCAGGCGTCGCCCTGACCGTCTCCATCGGTGTCGGTCTGGACCTCGTTGTTGACGGTGGGGCAGTTGTCGGCCGTATCGAGCCGGGTATCGGTGTCGTCATTGGGGTCGCAGGCGTTGCCGCCGTCGGCCGTGATGCCGTCGGTGTTGGCCTGGTCGGGGTTGGCCGCCAGCGGGCAGTTGTCGCTGCCGTCGAGGACGCCATCGTTGTCGTCATCCGTGTCGCAGGCGTCGCCCTGTGCATCGTTGTCGGCGTTGGCCTGATCGGCATTGGAAACGAAGCTGCAGTTGTCCGAGGTATCGAGCTCGCCGTCGTTGTCGTCATCGGTGTCGCAGGCGTCGCCAGTCGCATCGGCGTCGTTGTTGTCCTGCGTGGTGTTCGCCACGAAGACACAGTTGTCCGGAACGTTGTCGAGGACGTTGTCGTTGTCGTCGTCGGTGTCGCAGGCGTTGCCCTGCGCATCGCCATCGTTGTTGGCCTGATCGTTGTTGGCGAGTGCAGGGCAGTTGTCGAGGTTGCCGCAGATGGTGTCGGTATCGGCATCGTTCAGCGGGTCGGCGATGCAGGCGTCGCAGGCGTCGCCGATCGCATCGCTGTCCGTGTCTGTCTGGATCGTGTTGGCCAGAAACGGGCAGTTGTCCCCGTTGGGGGTGGTGCCGGCGCAGATGGTGTCGCTGTCGCTGTCGTTGGCTGCGTCGAAGCTGCAGCTGTCGCAGGCGTCTCCGAGGGTGTCGCCGTCGGCGTTGAGCTGGTCATTGTTGTTGACCGAGGAGCAGTTGTCAGAGAGGCCGCAGATACCGTCCGCGTCGATGTCGTTGGTGTTGTCGTTCGGGCAGTTGTCGCAGGCGTTGCCGAGGGCGTCGTTGTCGCTGTCTGTCTGATCGGCGTTTGCGACGAGGGGACAGTTATCCGCGGTGTCGAGGATGCTGTCGTTGTCGTTGTCTTCGTCGCAGGCGTCACCGGCCGGGTCTGCGTCGGAGTTCAGCTGATCTGCGTTGGCGACGAAGATGCAGTTGTCTGCACCGTCGAGGTCGCCGTCGTTGTCGTCGTCGGTGTCGCAGGCATCGCCGCCGTCGTTTGTGCCGTCGTTGTTGAGCTGGTCGAGATTGGCCGCGTTCGGGCAGTTATCCACGTTGCCGCAGAGGGTGTCGTTGTCGGCATCGTTGCCGATGTCGCTCGGGCAGGCGTCGCAGGCGTTTCCGAGGCTGTCGCCGTCGGTGTTGGCCTGGTCGCTGTTGGCTTGTGTGGGGCAGTTGTCGATGGCGCCGCAGACGCCGTCCGTGTCGGCGTCGTTGGTGGTGTCTTCGGGGCAGGCATCACAGGCATTGCCGAGCGCGTCGCCGTCGGTGTTGGCCTGATCGGTGTTGGTGTTGGTCGGGCAGTTGTCGAGGTTGCCGCAGACGGTGTCGCCGTCGGCGTCGTTGGCCGCGTCGGCGGGGCAGCTGTCGCAGGCGTTGCCGAAGGCGTCGTTGTCGTCGTTTAGCTGGTTGCTGTTGGCCGCTGCCGGGCAGTTGTCCACGTCGCCGCAGATGGTGTCGAAGTCGGCATCGTTGAGCGGGTCGAGGCCGCAGCCGTCGCAGGCGTTGCCGAGCCCATCGCTGTCTGCGTCGGTCTGGTTGAGGTTGGCCGCATTGGGGCAGTTATCGAGGTTGCCGCAGATGCCGTCGAGGTCGAAGTCATTGGCCGGGTCGGCGGGGCAGCTGTCGCAGGCATCGCCCTGGGCATCGAGGTCGGCGTTCTCCTGCAGCGCGTTCACGATCGTGTCGCAGTTGTCGACATCGTCGTTGATGCCGTCGTTGTCGCTGTCCAGATCGCAGGCGTCGCCGAAGGCATCGGTGTCGCCATTGGCCTGAGTCGGATTGGCGATGGTGGGGCAGTTGTCGAGGTTGGCGCAGAAGCCGTCGGCGTCGGCGTCGTTGGCGGCGTCGCTCGGGCAGGTGTCACAGGCGTCGCCGGCGGTGTCGCTATCCGCGTTGGTCTGGAGTGTGTTTGCTACCAGCGGGCAGTTGTCGCTGGTGTCGATGACCGTATCGCCATCGTCATCCGCATCGCAGAGGTTGCCCTCGGCATCACCGTCGAGGTTCTCTTGGCCTGCGTTCGCCACCGAGGGGCAGTTGTCGAGGTTGGCGCAGAGGCCGTCGCTGTCGGCATCGTCGGTGGCGGCATTCGGGCAACTGTCGCAGTCGTCGCCCTTGGCGTCGCCATCGGCGTTTGTCTGCGTGGTGTTGGCGATGAGCGCGCAGTTGTCTGCAGTGTCGAGGATGGTGTCGTTGTCGTCGTCGGTGTCGCAGGCGTCGCCGCCGTCGGCCGCGCCGTCGGTGTTGAGCTGGGTCTGGTTCGGGATGGCCGGGCAGTTGTCGGTGAGGTCGCCGAGGCCGTCGCTGTCGGTGTCGGGCTCAGCCATGCAGACGAGGCTGGTCGGGTTGCAGAAGCCGCTGAGACAGTCAGCATGCACTGCGCAGCTCTTGCCATTGGTGCAGGCGCCGCAGTCGGCGCCGCCGCAGTCGATGTCGGTCTCGTTGAGGTTCTTGGAGCTGTCCGTACAGCCAGCGTTGACGCAGAGGCCGCCCACGCAGGCGTTGCTTGCGCAGTCGGCAGCGGCGACGCAGGCTTGGCCCGCATTGAAGCAGGCTGCGCCGTCGTCGGTGCGGCCGTCGCAGTCGTCATCGAGGCCGTTGCAGGTTTCGGTCTGGAGGGCCAGCACCCGACCCGTGAAGGTGAAGTTGGTGCCGTCGCTGTTGAAGATCCAGGTGCGCTCGGCGAAGCTGGGCGCGGTGGTCGAGGTGCTGGGCGCGATGTCGCCGTAGCTGATGATGCCGAGGCCCGAGGTGAGGCCCTCGGAGGGTACACCCGGGTCGCTGTTGCGGATGGTGTGGCCGAGCAGCGGGGTGATGCTGGTGAACTGGGCGTAGGTGCGGCCGAGCGTGAGCGAGGTGTAGAAGGAGCGGACAGTAACGTCGGCGCAGAACTGGGCGACGCCAGCCGTGGGGTCGCAGCCGTCGTTGAGCCGGACGTTGTTGGTGACGAGCTCGACCGACTCGGCGGGGCCGGAGCCGGGCACGCCGTCTTGGATGATGGTGGCAAAGCAGATGCCCTGCTCGATGCGACGCACGACATCGGGGTTAAGGCCGCTCTTGTCGAGCTCGCCGACCGAGAGGGTCATCTTGCCGGTGGCGGGGTTGGCGGTGCCCGTGAAGTTGTAGGCGAGCCAGAGGCCATCGGTCGGCGCGGGGATGCCGGCGTCGGGCGTTGCCAGCGGGGCGCGGGCGCCTGCATCAGGGGTCTCGAGCGGCGGCGGAGCATCAGAGGAGCAGGCAGCGAGCAGGAGCAGCGAGCTCGCGATGAAGGCACGGAAAGATTGGAATCGAACCATCTGAGACTCCGATGACACGGTGGGGCAGCGACTGGTCGCAACACGTCTGACACATACGAGCGCGGCCGGTGAGGATCCGCACAAGCATGGGAATAAACACAATGCGCATCGATTTCCGCGTTGTAAAGCGGAAACTTGACAGATTGCAGATGCTTAAAGCCAAGGAGCCCCTCTCTCCGCGTGGGCGGTGAGAGGGGCTTCTCCGACAGACCGGTGTGGCGGTGAATCCGCCAGCGGCAGGCTAGGGCGAGACGGTGCCTGCGAGGCCGTTCGCGCCCGGGTTACCCGCTGAGGTACCGCCCGCGCCGGCGGTACCCGCGAGGAGGGCGTTGCCCGACTGACCGACGGTCGTGCCTACGCGGAAGATGGCGTAGGAGTAGCCGCCCTGACCGCCGCCGCCCGCGCCGCCTGCAGCGCCTGCGCCGCCTGCGCCGCCGTTGCCGCCTCGGCCAAGCTCGCCCGTGCAATTGCCGCCGCCCGTTCCGCCGCCCGCGCCCGCGCCGCCGCCACCACCCGATCCACCGTTACCGCCCGCGCCTCCAGCACCCGCGCGTACAGATGAGTTGATGACCTGCACACCCGTGGAGTTCAGGAAGAAGACGCCGAAGGAGCCGCCGCCGCCCGTGCCGGCGCCGCCTGCGGTACCGCCGCAGCCGCCGCCGCCGCCGCCACCGCCGCCGTTGCCGCCGCCGGCTATGCAAGACGGGAACGCGACGCGGTTGGTTTGACCCGACGAGCCGCCGCCACCACCACCGCCGTGGCCGTTGCCGCCGTTGTTTCCGTTGCCGCCGTTGTTGGGTTGCCAGAAGTTGGCCGAGATCCCGAATCCGCTGCCGGCTCCGCCGTGGCCGAAGAAGGTGCCAGCATTGCCGGTCCCACCCCCACCGCCGTCGCGACCGCTGCACTGGTTGACATTACCGCCTGCGCCGCCTGCACCGCCACCCGAGCCGGAGACAGCGCCGCTGCTGCCCGAGCTTCCCGTACCTGAACCTCCGCCGCCGCCCTGTCCGCCTTGGTTGCAACCGCCGCCAGCCTGTCCGCCGCCGCCGCTGCCACCGTCGCAGCTTCCTCCGCCACCGTTGTTTCCCTGTGTCGCCGTTCCGAATGCGGTGCCGCTCGTGCCGTTGCTGCCGTTCACGCCCGCGCCGCCGTTGCCGGCAAGCCCGGTGATTCCAAGCAGGGTGAGGGCGTTACAGTCCACGCAGTGGATGGCATAGCTGCTGGCACCCGAGGTCGTCATGTTGGCCGACTGGACGTTGAGGTAGGCCCAGGTGGTGGCCGTGGTGATGGCGTTTCCGGAGACGCCGATGGACTGCGCAGCGCCTGGGTTTGTGGCCCGCAGGATGGCCGCGTTCCCCGCGGCGAAGGACCAGTCGGCTGAGGAGAAGCCGCCGGCGATCGTGATGCCGTTGGGGAAGGAGAAGCCGGTGTTGGAGGTGTAGGTGCCCGAGGCGATGGCAAGCACGTTGCGGCCGTTGCTGGCCGTGCTGGTCAGCGCAAGGCCGGCCGGGATGGTGCACTTGGGGGTACCGGTGGTCAGGCCGTCAAAGGAGTCGCTGCAGCCTGCGCTGCTCACGAAGATGGTGCGATCCACGACGCCGTCGAAGAGGTCGCAGTTTGCATCGAAGTTGTCGAAGAGCGTCTCGGTCGCCGTCGGGTAGCGACCGGCGTTGCTGTCGTCGCAGTCGGTGGTCGGGTCGGTCGCCACGGCCTCGAAGGCGTCGGCGCAGTCGACGTCGGCCGACTCGGTCGTGGCCGTCGGGTTGGGGCGGAAGCCGTCGTTGTCGGCGTCGGTGTAGCAGGTCTCGCCACCCGAGCAGTCTTGGTCGATGCCATCTGCGATGACCTCGGTAGCGCCCGGGAAGATGGTGGCAACGAGGTCGTTGCAGTCCCCGCTCGGGTCCGAGGCGAAGGCCTCGCCGCTGTCGTTGCAGGAGGTGTTGGGCGAGGCAAAGGTCTCATCCGTCCGGTAGCCATCGCCGTCGCGGTCGCGGTAGCAGAGCTCGCTGCCTGTGCAGTCCTGGTCCACCGAGTCGCCCGGGACCTCAGTCGCGCCGGGGTTGATGGCGGCGATCTCATCCTGGCAGTCGTTGCCGGCCATGGTGGAGAGCGCTTCGCCCGTGTCGGCACAGTCGCTGTCGGCCGAATCGATGATGTCGAGCAGGTTGGCGGAGCGGTAGGTGTCGCTGTCGCGGTCTGCGAAGCAGTTCTCGCGCCCATCGCAGTTCTGGTCCACGCCGTCGCCCGTGAGCTCCACCGCGCTCGGCTTGATGGCAGGGTTGCTGTCGTTGCAGTCCACACCGGCGGAGGCGAGGGCCTCGAAGTTGTCGAGGCAGTCGGCATCGATGGAAGGGATTTGGGAGTTGCTTCGGAAGGTGTCGCTGTCGAAGTCGGCGAAGCAGACCTCGTTGCCGTTGCAGTCGGCGTCGATGCCGTCACCGACGGTCTCGAGCGCACCCGGGTAGACGAAGCTCAGGTTGTCGTTGCAGTCGCCATTGGGGTCTGTCGCCTGGCCCTCGCCGCTGTCGAAGCAGTCGGAGTCGTCCGAGAGGAAGGCAGCGTCGGTCCGGTAGCCGTCACCGTCGGTGTCGCGGTAGCAGGCCTCGCGGCTGTCGCAGTCTTGGTCGGAGTTGTTGCCGACGATCTCGAAGGCGCCCGGGTAGGCGTTGGCTGCAAAGTCGTTGCAGTCGCCGGAGAACATGGTGGCGGGCGCCTCTTCGGCATCGAGGCAGTCGGCGTCGATGGAGGAGAGCGTCTCGTCTGTGCGGAAGTTGTCGTCGTCGCGGTCGTTGTAGCAGACCTCGATTCCGTCGCAGTCGCCGTCGAGCTGGTCGCCGACAATCTCGGTCACGCCCGGGTTGACGAGCCCGTTGGTGTCGTTGCAATCGCCCGTGAGGTCGGCCGTGATGGCCTCGCCGGCGTCGTCACAGTCGGCATCGAGCGAGGTGGTGATGACATCGGTGCGGTAGAGGTCGTCGTCGCGATCGGCGTAGCAGAGCTCGCGGCCGTCGCAGTTCTGGTCGAGGTTGTCGCCCGGCTCCTCGGTCGCGATGGGGGAGATGTCGTTGCGGCTGTCGTTGCAGTCGCCAGAGGCTCCCGAGTAGCCCGTGGGCTGCGCGCAGGAGCGGGTCGTGGCGGCCGTCTCGCCGTAGCCGTCGCGGTCGTTGTCGCGGTACCAGGTACGGGCGTCCGCGGCAGCGTCTTCGTCTGTGTCGCCGTTGCAGTCGTTGTCGAGGCCGTCGCAGAGCTCGGTCGCGCCAGGGTAGACGAAGTTCCGAGTGTCGTCGCAGTCGGTCGCATCGGCGATGTAGCCGAAGGGGTTGCCGCAGGAGCGGACGGTTGAGGTGATGTCGCCCCGCTCGTCGGCGTCGGCATCGCGGTACCAGACGATGGCGTCGAGCGCGTAGGTATCGTCGATGGTGACGTTGCAGTCGTTATCAACGCCATCGCAGAGCTCGTCGGCGCCAACGAAGACGAAGGGGTCGGCGTCGTTGCAGTCTGTCGCCGTGGCCACATAGCCCGGGTCTGCGTAGCAGCTGCGGATGCTGTTGGCGGCATTGCCGTCGCTGTCGCTGTCGCTGTCTTGGTACCAGTCGCGGGCATCGGCCGCAGCCGGCTCGTCGGTGGCCTCGTTGCAGTTGTCATCGAAGCCGTTGCAGAGCTCGACGATGGCCGGCGAGATGGTCGCAACCGTGTCGTTGCAGTCGGTGCTGTCGGCGACGAAGCCGGCGGGACGGCTGCACTTGATTGCCGTCTGCGCTAGGTTGCCGTACCCATCCGCGTCGGCATCGCGGTACCAGGTGATGGCGTCGGCGGCGCTGTCTTCATCTGTCTGGGTATCGCAGTTGTCGTCGATGCCGTTGCAGACCTCGGTGGCGTCGGGATTCACGGCAGGATTCCGATCGTTGCAGTCGGTGGTCGGGTCGGCGGTCACGCCTTCTCCGGCATCGTTGCAGTCGATGTTGGTGATGGAGTTGACCGTCTCGCCGGCTGTACCGAGGAAGCCGTCATCGTCGGCATCGAGGAAGCAGAGCTCGATGTTGTCGCAGTTCTGGTCGAAGCCGTCGCCCACCACCTCGGCCGCGCCGGGGTTGACCGCTGCGTTGTCGTCCGCGCAATCGCCGGACAGCGCGACGAAGCCGGTCCGCGCGATGCAGTCGAGGGACTCACCGGAGGCGCTTGAGCCGTATCCGTCGCCGTCGTTGTCGGCGAAGTAGGTGGCGAAGACCACGTTGTCGTCCACGGCGCCGCTGCAGTCGTTGTCGATGAGGTCGCAGGTCTCGATGGCGCCGGGCCGGACATCGCTGTCCGCGTCGTTGCAATCGCCGCCGATCAGCACATAGCCGAGCAGCTCGTCGCAGCCGGTCACGGTGGCAAGGTCGTCGCCGAAGCCGTCGCCGTCGGTGTCGAGGTAGCGGACGATGGCGTCGGAGGCCTCTTCGTCGGTCTCGCCATCGCAGTCATTGTCGAGGTCATCACAGATCTCCGACGAGGGCTCGAATCGGGCGATGCAGGTGATGGCCCCCTCGCAGGCCGTACGGCCGAGCGCGCAGATGCCGGAGAAGCCGGTGTCGCAGTCTTCGTTGAGGCCGGCAGGGTTGTCGTCAATCTGGGTGTCACAGTCATTGTCGATGCCGTCGCAGAGCTCCGGGGCGGCGCTGTTGATGGAGGCACTGCTGTCATCACAATCAATGCCGAGACAGGCGGCGCCAAGGCCATACTGGTCGCCGTCCGCGTCGATGCAGACATCGGCAGGGATGCAGATGGAGAAGGCGTCGGCGGAGCTATCTACCCGCACGCAATCGAAGGCCTCCGGGCAGTCGCGATCGCGGATGCAGGGCTGCGAACAGATGCCCTGGTCGGGGTTTTCGGGCGTCGTGTAACAGATGCCCGAGGCGCAATTCTCGTCAGAGGCGCAGGGCTCGCCAATCGGCAGCGTTCCGGGGTTGGTTGTGTCGCCCGAGCCATCCTGCTGCGTGGTGTCGCTGGTCGTGTCGGACGAGGTATCCGAGGCGCCGCTGCCGCTGTCTGTCGCGGTCGTATCCGACGCCGTGCCGGTGTCGCTCCCGGAGCCTGCGCTCGTGGAGGAGTCACCGCAGGCGGCGAAGAGGGCGGCGAGATTCAGGCAGAGTAGAAGACGAGTCGTGGATCGCATGTTGACCTGCTCCAGATTTGCGGCATTTCAACGCGGGATTGTTGCACGAACTCCAACATTGACACAAGCGTGAAAGCGGGGTCCCTCGCGGGCGCTCGCCCCAGTTTTCCTAACGCAACGCGTCAGTCATGCGTGAAATCCACCTCGTTCTCGTGCTGCTCTGCGCCGCCCTCGGACTCGGCTCCCTGTCCCTCCTCACATGGGAAGTTGCGTCGCGGTGGGGGTTTGGGCTTGTAGCGGCCGGCCACCTCTTTGGACTGCCTGCCGCAGTGCGCTACCACCTGCTGCTGCGCGCCGAACTGCTCCGCGAGGGCCAGCTCGAGCGGGGCTGGTTCTGGCACCCCAACCGGTACCACGGGCTGCTGCGCGAGCCGCAGCGGAGTCGCATCCTCTGGTGGTGGTATGCCGGAGGCGCCGGGTTTGTGGCCGTGGTGCTCGGCCTGCTGGTCGTTGCCGCCGGCCTCTGGTCGGCCTTCCGCACAATCTGACGAGTGCGCTTCCGCGCAGGCTGCCTAGGGCGCTTCCGCACCCACGAGCCGGCCGTCGATGGCCTCGATCTGCAGCGCGATGGACTTTGCGTCGAGGACACCGTCGCCGTTGGTGTCGATGTCGTTGGGCGCCAGGCTCCGCAGCGTGCTGATGATGGTCTCCGGCGGCAGCGGGAGCGCCGACGCGGGCACCGAGCGGATGGCGGCGCTGAGCTGCGCCTCGGTGGCTGCACCGGCCAGGATGCCCGAGAAGCCGATCACCTGACCGGCGGACAGGATTGGCGTGAGCTCCGCGGTCACGTTGAAGAGCTGGATGTCGAGCACCGAGCCGCCGAGCGGGAGCGAGAAGGGGATCGTGGTGCCCGGGCCACCGGCGCGGATGAGCGCTCCGTCGAAGTTGGAGGGGATCTGGACGATCGACAGGCAACTGCCCGGGTCGACCAGCGCCCGCTGCGCCAGATAGTCGCAGGTCTGGGTCTGCGGGTCGCAGGTGAGGTCGCCCGTGAGCGTGCCGTTGTGCAGGCCCGTGACGAAGTCGCCGAAGCCGAACTGGATGAACTCCAGCAGGAGCAGGATGCTGCCGCCCGAGACGGCGTCGGCGAGCGGCGCGTTGACGAGGCCGGCGAGTCCGCCGAGCGCGTTGTCGGTCCGGCCGTCGCCGTTGAGGTCGAGCGCAGGGCCACCCGCCGCGCGATCGCTGAGCTGGAGCGAATTCACCTTGGCTACATCGTCGAAGTTGGGGGTGCAGACGCAGAGCGAGCTGTCGGCCGGTTGGCAGCTACCCGCCACGCAGGCATCGCCGGTGGTGCAGTCGAAGCCATCGCTGCAGCTGATACCGGAGAGGGCATTCTGGACGCAGCCGATGTTGATGTTGCAGTCGTCGGTGGTGCAGTCGTTGCCGTCGTCGCAGGAGCGGGTGGCGCCGCCGCAGGAGCCCGCGGCGCAGCTATCGCCCTCGGTGCAGGCGTTGCCGTCGTCGCAAGGCGCTGAGTTGGTCTCGTAGGAGCACTCGGTGGTCTCAGGATTGCAGAGGTCGGTGGTACAGGCATCGCCATCGTCGCAGACCGAGACGGCGCCGGTGCAGCAGGGGTTGAAGGTGGGGAGGTTCACGCAGCCGGCGTCGGCGTCGCAGAGGTCGATGGTGCACTGGTTGAAGTCGTTGCAGCTGTTGGGGCTCCCGCCGCCGCAGCGGCCTTCGCTGCAGGTCGTCTCGACCGTGCAGGGGTCGCTGTCGTCGCAGCTCGCGGTGTTGAAGGATGGCGCGCAGCCGGAGCCCTCCAGGCAGACCTCGTCGGTGCAGTCGTTGCCGTCATCGCAGACCACCGGCGCCCCCTCGCAGCGGCCCCGCTTGCAGACATCTCCGCTGGTGCAGCCGGCGCCGTCGTCGCAGGCCACCTCGGCCCCGTCGGGGACGGGCAGATAGACACAGCCGCGGAAGGGGCTGCAGGCATCGACCGTGCAGAGCTCGTTGTCGTCGCAGAGCAGCGGCTCGCCGCCCAGGCAGGTGCCGCCCTCGGCGCAGCTGTCGGCCTGCGTGCAGGCGTTGCCATCGTCACAGGCAAAGCCGGCGGGGCGGAAGGCCCAGACGTTTGGCTGCGTGGTATCGCAGATTTCGCAGTCGTTGGTTGGGTTGGCTGCGCCCGCGCGGACGCAGAGGCCGTCGATGAGGCAGGTTCGATCGGCAAGCGTCCAGGC
>CAIQPA010000118.1 GCA_903873545.1 uncultured delta proteobacterium | reverse complement strand
GCCATCCGTCGCTGTCTGATCCCGGTTCGCAACCTCCGGGCAGTTGTCCCGCGCATCCAAAACACCATCGCCGTCGCGGTCATCGGTGCAGGCGTTGCCCACGCCGTTCCGGTCGGTGTCGGCCTGGTCGGCGTTCGAAACAAGCGCGCAGTTATCGCGCCCGTTCGCCACCCCGTCGCCGTCGATGTCGTCGTCGCACTCATCGCCAACACCATCACGATCCACGTCGGTCTGGTTGCTGTTGGCGACCGTCACGCAGTTGTCGTCGCGATCAGGAATCGCATCACCATCGGTGTCGGGCTGGCTGGCTGCCGTCGTCACGGTGACCGACCCTGTGCAGCCCGGAAGCAGGTCGGCATCACGCACCACCTCGACCGTCAGCGTGGTCTCTCCGTCGAGCAGCGTCACATCGCTGAAGATGAGACGCGATGAGGTCGGATCCAGACCGATCTGGTAGCCCGTCGAGAGCGAGAGCGCAGCCAACGAGCCGGGCGTGAGCCCCGCCACCTGCACGGTCACATTGATCTGCACGCCATCCAGGTCTGGGTTGAAGTCATTCGCCGGTCCGAGGTTCAACCCCTCCGTTGGGAAGAGGAAGGTTACACTGCAGTTTCCGGGCGTCGGTGTTCCACCGGAGCCCTCCGTGCCGCTACCGTCTGTTCGGTCTGGCGGAGGTGTCCGCGGAATCTCCACATCGACCTCCGGGAAGACTGTCCCGCCACCGCCATCCGTGCCCTCGGGCGCCACCAGGCGCTCCTCGGCTACCGAGAAGGCATACTGCCGGCCCGGCGCGGCCGGCGGGTCGTTCACACGGTTGCCCTCGTCATCCTTTGCATCCACAAAGTAGGTCACGCGGCTGCCAATCGGCTGCCCCGGAATCTCTGCGCGGTAGCGACCCTCCGTCACCTCCCGCATCTCCAACTCGCTCGCGGTCGCTCCGTTGACGGCATAATGAAGCTTCACACGCGCTACCGCGCTGTCGTCCGTCGCGAAGGTCTCAATCACATAAGGGCCCGCAACATTGGCGGTATCGCCGATGAGCGTCGTATCGCGCAGCGACAGAAGGTCTGTCTCGCCGCAACCCGAGAGCGCAAGCAGCGAACCGAGCATCGCAATTCCCACCTGTCTGATCATCTTCATGCGTGTGCCTCGGCTGCGCGCCAGTTTCGTCATCAGGCCAACCTTGTAACCTTGCCCCCAAACTTTCGCAAAGGTAGCAGTCCTTTGTGCGCTCCGCTCGGGAGCCTCTCCCCTCTCGTCCGCTCAGGTGAGTGAATGCGTGTCTTGAATAACGTCGTCGAGGCCATCGGCAATACCCCCCTCGTCCGACTCAATCGCATCGGCAAGCACACCAAGTCCACCTTCTGGGCCAAGCTGGAATACATGAATCCGGCGGGGTCCATCAAAGACCGCATCGCCCGCCAGATCATCGAAGATGCCGAGCGCGACGGCCTCCTCAAGCCCGGCGGAACCATCGTTGAGGCCACCAGCGGAAACACTGGCATGGGCCTCGCCATGATCGCAGCCATGAAGGGCTACAAGTGCATCTTTGTCATGCCCGACAAGATGAGCGACGAGAAGATCAAGGCGCTCCGATCCTTCGGCGCCAAGGTTGTCATCACCCCGACCAACGTCGAGCCCGACGACCCACGCTCCTACTACTGCGTCTCCCGACGCATCGCCGATGAGACGCCCGGCGCCTTCTACGCCAACCAGTACCACAACCCCTCGAACCCGAAGGCCCACTACACCACCACCGGCCCCGAGATCTGGGAGCAGACGGGCGGCAAGATCGACGCCTTCGTCTGTGCAGCCGGCACCGGTGGCACGCTGAGCGGCGTTGCCAAGTATCTCAAAGAGCAGAACCCCGCCGTCCGCGCCGTCGGCGCAGACCCCATCGGCTCCGTCTATTACGACTATTTCCGCACCGGCAAACTCCCGCCCGCACACGGCTACAAGGTCGAGGGCTTCGGCGAAGACTTCCTGCCCAGCACCATGACCTTCGACTACGTCGACGAGTTCATCCGGGTCACCGACAAGGAGTGCTTCCAGATGGCCCGT
>CAIQPA010000117.1 GCA_903873545.1 uncultured delta proteobacterium | reverse complement strand
GCAAACTTCCCGCGGTCAGACCGCCCGAAACCTGCGACGGCTCGCCAGCGCGGCCACCAGCAGCAGCCCGAAGCCCGCTGCGGAACCACCACCTGCGGCACATCCGCCCGGCTGCGTCACGCTCGTCTCCACGGGCGAGGTGTCATCACTGCCCTCGCCCGCATCCGCCTCGCTCCCCGTGTCGGCAGAGCCCGATGCATCGCTCCCCGCATCGGCCTCTGCACGCGAACAGGCCGACGCATCCACTGTGCAGGTCGCCCGGCAGCTCACCTCGCCCGACAGATAGCCAAGCGATGCGCAGCTGTTGCCGCCAAGGTCGGCGCCATCGCAGTACTCGCCAGCGCCGTCGGCCAAGATGCCGTCGCCGCAGATACTCGGGCAGCGCTGAACCCCCGTCGCAGTGCCGCGGCACCGACCGCAGCTCCGCTCCGCCGTCGGAAGCTCGTCACAGGTCGCAAAGCCTGGAAAGGAGAAGCTGACGGGCGCGGGATCTCCGGGCAACCATGTGCCCTCTGGGTCGCCCAGCTCCTGGCCATTCGTCGCGCCGTCGCCGTCGCTGTCGAGCGCCGCCAGTTCCGGCCCCCAAAGCACATCAGCCGAACTCAAGGCACCGGCCGATAGGAAGCCCGACTCCATCGCCAGTCCAAAGGGGTTGAGCTGGTCGCCGTTGTGACAGCCGTTGCAGCCGAGCGCCGCGCCGGCGGGCAGCTGCTGCTCGCGAAAGGGACGGGCAGCTGCAGGAGACGCTGCTGCAGTGAGCGCGAAAAATGCAGAGAGCGCAAAGAGGATCTGACGCATGAGAAACCTGGACATTGGGGCGGAACCTGCGCGGGCAAATGCGGTAAACCACCCGCTGCGCGCCCGGCGTGCGCTCAGGATAGTCCTCGCCGATGGAATCGACATCTTCAATGGCGCCAGCTCTCGGGACGGGGAATCAACGGGCGGGGCGTACAGGCACAAGCGAGATGGTCGCCGCCTCGATCGGGGCCACAGACATGTTCAGGTCGCGCGGCGTGTTGCTCAGCCAGAGCGGCAGGTGGTCTTCGTAGTTCGGCGAGGTCCGGTGCTGGCTCTGCCCGCCCGGCAGCTGGTACTGGCAGCTCACCGTCGAGGAGACAGGGTCGGCCTCGCACTGCATCCGCATCGAGGGGCCCGCAGTGTGCGAGAAGTCCCCGGTCCGGGCCGAATCCGGGTTGGCCACATCCACCGTCGCAAAGCCGCCATCGTTGGCATAGGGGCCGTTGTCGTAGGTGGAGATGCCAAACGAACTGAAGAGGTCAGCGGGCATCTTCAGCACATGCTTGCGGCCCCACAGCCAGCTCTCGGCGTCGGCCGAATCGAAGGCCCTCGCCAGCTTGTCTGCCGACGCCGTCAGCGCACGCACGAGCGTCTCGCCCTGCGTCTCGGTCGTCGCCGCCGTCGACACATCGTCCCAGTAGTTCCGGGCAGCAGCGAAGGTGCCGGGCTGCGACACCAGCCGGAGCAGCGTCATGACGGGAGCCTTCACCGGCCAGGCCGTGCCCGTGCCCGTCGCATAGCTGTTCGCATTCGCCTCATCGTCGAAGGTCAGCTCGGTCGCCGTCTGCAGGTACTGGTGGAAGATCATGCAGGCCACCGCCGCCTCACGGGCTGCCGCATCGTCCGACGCAGCGCCTGCTGCATCCGAGCTCGCAAGCCCGGTCGGGCAGGTGCGGTCCCACGCCGTCAGACGAGCAACCAGGTCGCTCTGCGTCGCATCGAGGGTCGCAGCAGCAGCAGCCTCAAAGAGCGCAGGCAGCAGCATGTCGGCCGCCAACATGTAGGTATCGGCTGCGATGGTGTTCATCGTTGTCTTCGTGTGGGTGTTCCCACCCGCCTCAACGAGCGCCTTGATCCGGCTGGCGCGGAAGCCGAAATCGCTCGAGCTCTGCAGCGGCGAGTAGCCATCGTTGGTCGCATCGCCATCGGCCAGCGCACCCGTCATGTCGTTGTTCGCCGTGACCACATAACCTGCGACCGGGTTGAGCGCCTGCGGCAGGTCGTCGTAGGCATAGAAGCCCTGCCACTCCGCGCTGCCATCGCCGGGCAGCGCAGCCCAGGGCGAGAGCGAGCGGCTCGCCCACGGACGCAGCGGAACGCGGCTCAGCGGGAACCAGCCGATGTTGTTCTCCGCATCAATCACCACCCAGTTCTGCCCCACGCTCGTCGCCTGCGAGATCGCCACCTTCGCCTCGGCGATGTTGTTCGAAAAGTTCAGGTCGGTCAGGAAGTTGATGTCGGTCGTCATGTCGTTGCCCGTCCAGCGGAGCGACACCGCCTTGCCGGCCGCCGTGTCGAGCGACAGCACCGGCCCGTGGTGGGGCACAATCTTGAGCGGCACCACCTGCGGCTCGAGCACACCGGTCACCGCATTGGCCACCTCGAAGGTGTGATTGACCGTGATGAAGGGGACCGTCTCGCCGTTGAAGACAACGCCGTCGCCGTCCGCAGAGATGGTCTCAAGGTAGGCATCCGCCATGTCGTAGTAGGTGGTCGTGGCGCCCCAGGCGACCCGCTCGTTCTGACCGATGAGGAAGAGCGGCAGACCGGCAAAGCTCATGCCGCCCGCATGCCAACTGCCCGTGCCCCGCGACTTCGAATCCACCGTCGCGATATACCAGATGGCCGGGTTCGAGAGCGTCAGGTGGGGGTCATTCGCCAACAGCGCATTGCCGCTCGCCGTCCGCGTCCCCGACACCACCCAGTTGTTCGACCCCTTGATCGAGGTCTGCAGCGTCGCCGGCACATAGCCGGGCTCACCCAAGGCGCTCGCCATGACACTCCGCCAGGGGCCATAGTCGGGCGCCTTGCCCGTCCGGGGAAGCACCAGCGAACCGCGGCCTGCCGGCGCATAGTCGGGCGCGATGACCGTCGGGTCGAGGCTCCACGGCCCCACCACCTCATAGGCCAGCTCCTCGCCAAGTCCGGCGATGTAGTCCGAGATTGCTAGGTCGTCCCGCCCCGAGTTGGTCAGGCTGTCTGCCAGCGCGATGACCGACGAGACCGTGTCCTTCGGCTCCCAGTCCGGGATGTTCTCTTCACGCACCAGCGCGAAGCTGTACTCCTCCGAGAGCACCGCCCCGTTCCGGCCCGCACGCATGTCGGCCAGCCACGCATTCACGCCGTTGGCGTAGGCCTCCAGAATCGCCACCGACTTGGGCGAGGCGTTCTCAAGAATCGCATCCTCCAGGTAGCGCCCGTCCCGCGTCATGAAGGTGACCCGGTTCCGCTTGTCGACCTCGATGGCCGCCGCACCCACCAGCTGCGAAACCCGGCCCGTCGTCACGCGGCGGCGCAGGTCCATCTGCTCAAACCGGTCGCGGGCATGAAAGTAGCCCAGGCCAGCCGCGCAGTCCTCGTCGGTCGCGCAGAGCAGGTGCAACACGCCGAGCGCATCGAAGCTGGCGGTTAACTCGCCCGATAGCCCGGGGATCGAGACACCTTCGAGAGCGCCGCTGCCATCGGTGTCGCCGCTACCGCTGTCGCCGCCCGACGTATCACCGCTGCCCGAACCACCCGAATCCGAGGTGTCGCCGCTGCCGCCCGTGTCGGCCGCGCTCTCCTTCTTGTCGTCCGAACAGGCCACCGCCAGCAGCGCCAGCGCAGAAACCAGACTCCACTTCGACATGCTCTTCATCGCAAACTCCCGTCCACAGGACCTCTACCATTCGCCCTTATCGCACCTGTTTTGCCACCGTGGCAAACAGACCGCGCAACCACCGATAGGCAGCCCCCTGGTGCGTCCGCTCATGCCAGACCAGCGCCGTCGAAAACTCCGGCAGCTCGATCGGCGGCGCAACCACCTTCAGCCCGTAGACGCCGGCATACTTGAGCGCGATCCGCTCCACCGTCGTCAGCACCATGTCCGACTTCGCCACCACCGCCGGCGCTACCAGAAAGTGGGGAACGCTCATGGCGATCCGCCGCTCCAAGCCATGCTGCGCCAGCACCTCATCTACGGCGCCGGTCCAGCCACCCGCAGGGGTCACCACCAGGTGGCGCATACGCAAGAAGGCATCGAGCTCGAGCCGCTCGCCCCGCACCTCCGGGTGATTCGCCCGTACCACGCAGCAGAACCGCTCCGGCAGCAGCAGCGTCCGAAAGAGCCGGTCCGGCAGCCGGTCGATGCGCCCCATCGCCAGCGCCACATCCACCTCGCCCTTGTCGAGCGGCTCCAGGCAGAGGTTGTCGCCCAGCGACCGCACCGACAGCTCCACGCCGGGCGCCAGCCGCTGTACCTCCGCCACCACCGCCGGCAGCAGCGACAGCGCAGCACCATCCGAGGCCTGCACCACGAACCGCAGCCGCGCCTCCGCGGGGTCGAAGGCCGGCTCGGTCCGTGTCACCCGCTCCAGCCCCTCCAGCGCAAGCCGCAACGGCTCCGCCAGCTCGATGGCACGCGGCGTCAGCATCATCTCGCGGCCCGAGCGAACCAGCAGCGGGTCACCGAGCATCTCACGCAATCGAGCGAGCGCATGACTCATGGCGGGCTGGCTGAGGCCTACCCGACGCGCGGCCTTGGAGACGCTCTGGTCCCGCAGCAAGGCATCAAAACAGCGCAGGAGATGGTAGTCGATGTTCGGTGTATTCATGATTCCGATACTATCTTATTCAACTATTCGATTTGCAAATGTTTTGGCGCGGCATAAAATGTCGGCAGCCGTCGTTCCCAACGCCCCACGCTGAGGCACCCATGTCGCTCCTCCAAAAACCCCTCATCGCCGGTTTCCTCGGCTTCGCTATCGGCGGGCCCGTCTGGGGCATCACCGGCTACGTCATCAACGACCTTACCTCCAAGGTCGACCCCGTCGTCGCCGCCGAGATCGAAAAGGCCAAGGCGACGCAGAAGAGCCTCGACGACCTCTTCGCCGACAGCCCCGCGCCCGCCAAACCCGCCGCAGCCCCCGCGCCCGCCGGCTCGGGCTCGGGCTCGGGCTCGGGCAAGTAACCCCACGATACCAACCAGGCCCATCGGGCCGCACCCGGAGATGTCCCCATGATGAAGTCCTTCCTTTCCCTCTCGCTCGCCGCCCTCGTCGGCCTCACTGCCGTCGCCGCCTCGGCCACCGACTTCGAGATCTCGACCTCCCCCCTCTCCACCGCGAGCTACACCTCGGATGCCGACCTCGAGACCATCTCGGGCACCTCGGTTCAGGTCAGCGGTACCATCGCGACCGACCTTAAGGACCCCTCCAAGACCTCGGGCTCCTTCTCCATCCCCGTCACCTCGCTACTGAGTGGCGTGCCGATGCGCGACGAGCACATGGCGGGCAAGGACTGGCTCAACGCCGCCGAGTTCCCCAACATCACCTTCGCCATCAAGAGCCTGAAGCTCAAGGGCGACAACAAGGCCCTCACGGCCGGCAGCTCGGTCCAAGCCGACGCCACGGGTGATTTCACCCTCCACGGCGTGACCAAGACCATCACCATCCCCGTCCGCGCCAGCTACCGCGAGATCGCTGCTGGCCAGGTCTATGGCCTCGAGGGCAACATCCTCCGCATCGAGACCAGCTTCAGCATCAAGCTCTCCGACTACGGCGTGAACATCCCGGCAGGCCTCACCGCCAAGGTGGCCAATGAGCTCGCCCTGACCGTCAAGGCGACCGCCAAGCAGAAGTAGTCCGAGGTCAGTCGAGCGGCAGCAACCGCCGCTCCACCTCTCCGCTTCCGGCCGGCCACAAGATGGTCTGGTTCCGGATGCCCAGCCCCAGCAGATAGGCTCGACCCTCCGCCAAGCCCGACCCCACAAGGGCCGGGCCATGGCTGTCGTCGCCGAGGCAGCAGCCAATCCCCATCGCATGCGCCCGTAACAGCAGCGGCGGCGCGGGATAGGGCGTGGCCAGCCCCTTCCGCAGCGCGGCAGTATTCAGATCGAGAATGGACGAGGCTGCTGCTATCGACACAAGCGCATCATCTTCCGCCGCCCGGGTCCGCGCCGTGTCAGGAAGGCCAATCGCCTCGCCAAACCGGCGCACCAGGTCGAGGTGGCCCACCACCTCCGGGCGCAGCCGCTGAACCAGCTCCGCAACCGCCTCGTAGTAGCGGACAACCAGCCCCTCCAGCCCGCCGCAGCTCTCTGCGGCCTGCAGGAAGACCTCTTCACTCATGTCGAGGTAGTGGTCGCCCAGCGTGTGCACCGACCCGACGATATACTGAAACCCGTAGAGCCGCCGAAGCCCCGTCATCTGCTCCGCCCACCGGTCGCCCGGCAGCATCTCCGTCTCGAACCCCCGCACCAACGTCAACCGGCCCGCATAGGCTGCCTGCAGACGGGCCGACTCTTCCGCATAGGCGGCGAAGTTCTGCGACAGCCTGTCAGGACCCCAGCCCAGCGCTACCTCACGCGGGTAGAGCCAGCGCTCCTCGTTTCGCGGTGCATGCTCCGAGAGGCCGTAGACCTCGAAGCCTTGCCGCGCAGCCTCTGCCACCACCTCTTCGAGGCTCCCCTCGGCGTGGTCACAGTAGGCTCCGCTGTGGCCGCCATGAAGCGACGCGCGCCAGCCCATCAGCGTTTGACGAGGCCCAACAGGAGGATGAGCAGCGCCGCAACCCCCAGCAGTACAAGCAGAAAGGTCTTGGTGTTCACCGGCGCAGGCGCGGGCACCTCAAACTCGCTCTTGGGCGCCTGTTTGAAGCTGTCTTTGCCCACCGGCTGAGACTGGTTGCGTGGGACGGGAATCTGGTTGCCCTTGCGTCGAGCCATCTGGAACTCCTGCGTTCACCCAAAAGCGGCCTGCGAGAGCCCTGTCTGTTACTCTTCCCCCGCGGGATTTCAAGCGACCCGCGGTGGCGACCCCGACACGGTGCGCCACTGCGCAGCACCGGTGTCGGTGGGTCGGCCAGCGAAGACGATCTCGGGGTGGAACTGCTCCCACCAATCCATCGCCTCGCCCGGGCTCCACGGGTCGGCCAGCGCCAGCGTCTCGAGCGCCCGCAGGAGCTCTCCGGTGTCGGCAAACCGCTCGTCCGGTTCCTTGCTCAGGCAGCGCATGATCAGCTGCTCCAGTGGCCACGGCACGGGGTAGCCGAGCCGCTGCGACGGCGACTCGGGGAACTCCTCGAGGTGCTTCATGCCAATGTCGAAGGCGCTTCCGCCCGAAAAGACATCGCTGCCCGTCAGCAGGAAGTAGCCCACCGCCGCGAGCGAGTAGATGTCGGCGCGGCCATCGAGCGGCTGACGGCGCAGCTGCTCCGGCGACATGTAGAGCGGCGTCCCGACAACCACATCACCCTGCGTGATCCGCGGGTCGGAGGTGGCGTTGTCCATGGAAAGGCCAAAGTCGAGCACCTTCGCAAAGTCGGCAATCTGGCCACGGCAGCTCAGCATGATGTTCTCTGGCTTCACGTCGCGGTGAACCAGACCTGCAAGGTGGGCCTCCCAGAGGGAGCCTGCCACCTGACGCATCACATGGAGCACCCGCGACGGCGGCTGCGGCCCATGCAGCCGCACCACCGCCTCCAGCGACAGCCCGTGGATGAGCTCCATCACATAGTAGAACTCGCCGGAGCGGGTCCGGCCGTAGTCGTAGATCGCGACCGTATTGGGATGGGTGAGGCGTGAAGTGAGATTCACCTCCCGCTCGAACCGGGCGAGCGCCTCCTTGTCGTCGTGCTCCGGCTTCAGAACCTTCACCGCCGTCTCGCGACGGAGCAGCGCATGACGGGCCCGATAGACAACGCCCATGCCGCCGCGACCGATAACCCCGAGGAGCGTATACTTGCCCAGACGCCGCGCCTCATCGGCCTCGCGGAGCAGATAGGTGAGCACGCCGAGGCCGAGCGCCAGGAAGGCCACCAGCATGGTCGTCGCGAGGCCGGCAAGCAGGTCGACCGACTCATACCATTCCCGCGGAGGCCGCAGTTTGGGGGCAATCTCCACCAGCCAGCGCCGCTGCCCGAAGTCGATCACATTCTCTACATGCGAGGTCGACAGCACCTGCGACAGATGCTCCTGCGACGAGGAGAAGAGCAACGACCGCGAGTCCTCCGTCGCGTCGTAGATCGCCATGGTCATGCCGCCCAGGTTGAAGGCCTGCAGGATCTGGTCTGTCAGATCGCGTAGCCGGACAGTGGCCACCACCATCCCCTTCACAGGCCCCCGCGCACCCTCCGCCTCTCGGTCCGGCGGCGCATAGGCTGCCTGATAGATGGAGACGCTCCAGTTTCCGTCGCTCTCCGAGAGCATCCGCGTCCGACCCGAAGCCAGCGGCACCGCCGAGGCCCCCGCCTGCTCGAGCCTGCCGCGGCGCTCCGGGTCCGAGGCCAGGTCAAAGCCTACTCGCTG
Source organism: uncultured delta proteobacterium (assembly GCA_903873545.1). GTDB lineage: Bacteria > Myxococcota_A > Bradymonadia > REDH01 > REDH01 > CAIWGR01. The sequence continues at coordinate 2,708 of CAIQPA010000117.1, read as the reverse complement.
GCTCCCCACCGGGAGCGCGAAGGCGACCGGGATATGCATCGACACCGCCGGTGCCGGACTCCAGCCGCTGCCGTCCGGAACAACAATCAGGCGCGGTGGGGCTGTGTCGCCCTCAACCACCGACTCAAAGGCCGGCCGGTCTGCCTGCAGCACCACGGGCGCCCACTGCAGCGAGGTGATCATCCGGTAGCGCGACAGCGAGGGCGACACGAACCGGGCAAACGAGGTCGCCGTGACGCCATCCGCAGCTTCAAAAAACGAGGCGGTCGAACGCGCAACCTCCAGCGGAGAATCGAGACCCCGTTTCACCCGCGACATCAGCTCGCCGGCGCGCACCAGAAAGAGGTCGCGCTGCGCCTTCGCATCCCGGTCCTCCGCCCGCTGCCAGAGCTCCAGGCTCACAAGCGTGCCCGAGACGAGGAAGAAGACCGACAGCGCCAGCGAGATGCGGATAGCCTGCGAGTTCAGCCCCCGACGCAGACCCAGCGCAGACCGAGTCAGCAGCGACGGTGCGCCCTGACCCTTCCCACCCTGCAATCGATTCGCCTCGGCCATTTACTCCATCTCGAATCGGACGCCCTGCGAGAGCGGCAGCGTGGTTCCGTAGTTCACCGTGTTGGTCGTCCGGCGCATGTAACTCTTCCACGCATCCGAACCCGACTCTCGGCCTCCTCCCGTATCTTTCTCGCCCCCGAATGCACCACCAATTTCTGCCCCCGATGTTCCGAGGTTTACGTTCGCTATCCCGCAATCGGAGCCACTTTGCGCCAAAAAGTGTTCCGTCTCCGACAGCGACTCCGAGAAGAGCGCGGACGACAGCCCCTGCGACACGCCGTTCTGCAACGCCACCGCCTCCTCGAAACTCGAATACCGATGCAGGTAGAGAATCGGCGCGAAGGTCTCGCGCTGCACCACCGGCGCATCGGCCGAAATCTCTACCAGCGCAGGCTGCATGTAGAACCCACCGCCCAGGCTCCCCGCGCGCACCCGCTCTCCGCCTGCCAGCAGACGGCCGCCCTGCGAAACTGCCTCTACCAGTGCTCGCTCCATCGCAGCGCAGGCCGCCTCATCGATCAGCGGGCCGACCAGCGTCGAAGGCTCGCGCGGATCGCCCACCCGCAGGCTCTGGTAGGCTTCCGTCAGCCGCGCGATGAAGCCCTCCGCGATCGTCTCCTGCACCAGCAGCCGGCGCAGCGTCGTGCAGCGCTGCCCCGCCGTCCCCACCGCAGAAAACAGGGCCGCACGCAGCGCCAGCTCCTGCCGCGCGCTCGGCGCCACGATCATCGCATTGTTGCCGCCAAGCTCGAGCAGCGAGCGGCCCAGGCGGGCGCCAACAACCGCGGCGACCCGGCGTCCCATCGCCGTCGAACCCGTCGCAGAGACCAGCCGATAGACGGGCGATGCAGCGAGCGCCTCGCCCACCGATGCACCGCCAAAGAGGCACTGGCAGAGCCCCGCAGGCGCACCCTCGCGCAGGCAGACCTCCGCCACCAGCTCCATCACTGCAGCGGCACAGAGCGGCGCCTTCTCCGACGGCTTCCAGACCACGCTGTCGCCACAGACCAGCGCCAGCATCGCGTTCCAGGCAAAGACCGCCATCGGGAAGTTGAAGGCCGTGATGACCGCCACCGGACCAAGCGGATGCCACTGCTCCATCATCCGGTGCTGCGGCCGCTCGCTCACAATCGTAAGGCCGTGGAGCTGGCGCGACAGACCGACCGCGAAGTCGCACATGTCGATCCACTCCTGGACCTCACCCTCCGCCTCGCTGACCGTCTTGCCCACCTCGAGCGTGATGACCGCGGCCAGCGCCTGCTTCCGCGCCCGCGCCTGCTGACCGATGGCCGCCACCAACCTGCCACGCGTCGGTGCAGGCACCAGCTGCCATACCGAGAACGCCGAGGCAGCCAGCGCTTCTGCGGCCGCAATCTGCGCTGCGTCGGCCACCTCGACCTCTGCCAGCAGCGCCCCATCCATGGGGCAAAGGCTACCGATCGTGGCGCCCGTGCCACGCGCCGCTGCACCGCTCCAACCGGCCAACCGCCACACCGCTCCCGTCGCCATCTGCTGCTCCATGATCAGGCTCCGCTCCCTGTGCCAACCATCGCGTCCGGCGCCCCGATACGCGACGCAACCCAGCGCTCGATGAGCCGCTCCGCAAAGTCGGACGAGACCACAATCTCGTCGCCACTCAGTCGGTCTGCGGTGTCGGTGGGCAGGTGATACTCCCGCGGCACGCTCGTCCGCGCATCCACCCGAGAGAGCGCGACGGCCGCATAGCCGCGACCGGCAAAGATGGCCGCATCGCTGCCACCGACGGGCACCGGCAGCTTCTTCATCGCAGCGAACCGGGCATCGCTCGCAGCGACCGCTTCGATGCAGCCGACGAGCTCCGGTGCGACGGGCGTGATGAACATCTCGCCCTCCTCGAGGTAGCGCAGGTCGCCGTTCGAACAGCCGTCGAGCACAAGGATGAGCGTGCTCTCGCGGGGCCACTCCGCCTGCCTGTCGCGGGCCAGCATGGTGGCGCCGCCGAGGCTCGCCTCTTCGCAGCCCGTCGCCACAAAGTTGTACTCCACCCGTGGGTCGCGGCGCGCGGTGAGCCGCTCTGAAAGGATGGTCATCGCGGCGATGCCCGAGAGGTTGTCTGCGGCGCCCGGGACGATGCGGTTGCGGAGCACCACGTCGAGGTTGCCGAGGGCGGCGAG
>CAIQPA010000116.1 GCA_903873545.1 uncultured delta proteobacterium | reverse complement strand
TCCACGCCGCGCCCCGTGCGGGGCAAGACCCCCAACGCCTGGAGCATCTCAGACACCGCCGGCAACATGGCCGAGTGGGTCTGGGACGGCTACGCCCCCTTCACCGTAGATGCGCTCACCGACCCGCTCGGCGCCGTCAACACGGCCAAGGTGCTCCGCGGCGGCGCCTGGAACAAGCTGTCGCGCGAGTGCCGGACGCCCGACCGGGTCAACTTCGACCTGGCGACGCGCAACAGCACCACGGGGCTGCGGCTTGCACGCACCACGCTGCTCTGCGGCAACGGGGTGGTGAACGCGGGCGAGGAGTGCGACTTCGGCCCGCTCAACAGCAACACGGCGCCCGACGGCTGCCGCAACGACTGCCGGCGGGCCTTCTGCGGCGATGGCGCGGTGGATACGGGCGAGGTCTGCGACGACCGCAACCGGGTGAACAACGACGCCTGCAAGAACGACTGCACGGTGGGGCTCGGCACCCCCTGCTACCCCGACGGCGCCAACGCGGCCTGCGTGAGCGGCTACTGCGGCAACGGCCGCTGCTCCCCCACGGGCATGAGCTTCATCGAGGCTGGGACCTTCATGATGGGGAGGCCTGCAGGGGAGCTTGGTGGATCGCCGTATGACATCTATCCGCCCGTGAGCACGACGATTGCGCGTAACTACTTCATGGACCGGACCGAGGTCACGCAGGGGGCTTGGAAGGCGCTGAGTGGTGGCATCAATCCGAGCGGGTTCACCACCTCATGCAGCTCGACTCCGGACACTTGCCCCGTGGAGCAGGTGAACTGGTGGTCGGCGGTGCAGTTTGCGAACGCCAAGTCTCTGAGCGAGGGTCTGGAGGAGTGCTATGCGCTCACGGGATGCACAGCGAACGCTTGGAAGAGCGGTAACGCAAGTTGCTCCACCGCGGTGTTCTACCATGGCGAGGACTGCACGGGATACCGACTCCCGAGCGAGCCGGAGTGGGAGTATGCCTATCGCGCAGGAACCACGACGGCCTTCTACAACGGGCCGATTACACAACCTGACGGGAACGATCCCAACTTGAACTTGATCGGCTGGTTTGCGCAGAATGGCAGCGCGGTCACCCATTCCGTGGGCCAGAAAGATGCGAATGCTTGGGGGCTCTTCGACATGTCTGGCAACGTCCAGGAACTGATTGATTCCGCAGTCTGGCGTGGCGGTGATTATGGAATCAACCCAAGATATTCTCGGGCGGCTGATCGCTCGTATGCATCTGGCGGGAACAGCACATACCGACGCTCCAATCGAGGCCTCCGGCTCGTCCGCACGGTGCCGTCGCAGATCTACACGCCGCCCACCTTCTAGCCGCTAGTTGAGCCCGCTCCCCTTCTTGGGCTCCAGCTTGCGCGGGGGGCGGGGGCCCAGGTGGCCCATCATCGCGTTGAGGTCGTCGGCTGCAGACTCCGAGGCCAGCGCCAGCACGATGGGGGTGAGGCCGAAGAGCTTCACCAGGTTCTCGTGGTCGGCCGCCCAGACCGGCTCCTCAAAGGGGTTGAGCGTGGTGTGGAAGGAGACCCCCACCACATGGGTGAGCGGGTCGCCGAAGCCGTACACAACCATGAAGCCGGTCATCTCCATGGGCGTCCCCTTGAGCTCGCGCGAGAGGTTGCGCGGTTCGGCCACGAGCGGCTGGCCCTTGAGGTCGGGGAAGTAGTCCGCGAGCATGCGGGGGTTGGCCCGAAGGCGGAGCATGAATTCGAAGAGGGAGAGCTCAGACATGACAGACACCCTGTGCGAGCGCGAACACATTGCTCGCGGTCACAGGGCTTATCGTCGTCTGTCGGCCATTGTTGCGGGCCGGATGATCGAAAGATGAGACCCACTGCGCGGCCGGTCTCATGGGCTCACTGCGGCAGCCGCAAGGAGGCCGGTAGCGCCGCTCGCCGCAGCGAGGTCTGGTTGCCGCAGACGAGGGCATGGGTCCCAAACCTCGGTGCGATGGTATGCGCAGGAGGCCAGTTCGAAGAGGCCTCGCATGCGCCAGGAAGAGCAGTGATCAAGACAACGGGCTCGGCCTCCGCCTCGTCCGGACCCTGCCGCTGCAGAACCAGACAGCGGCGGTCTGCCAGCCACCGCGCCCCTCAGTTCGGCCTGTTGCTGCCACCGCTACGGCGGGGCCCCAACCGGTAGCCCTGAGGCGTGGCGCGTGGCGGCTGCAGCGCGGCCGGCAGCGTGTCCATCTTCTCGAGCGCATCCTCGGTCGCCAGCGCCATCACGATGGGGGTGAGCCCGAAGGTCTTCACCAGGTTCTCGTGGTCGGTCGCCCAGGCGGGCTCGACGAAGGGGTCGAGGTTGTCCTGGAAGGAGACGGCCACCACATGGCTGAGCGGGTCGCCGAAGCCATAGACGACCACAAAGTCGGTCATC
>CAIQPA010000115.1 GCA_903873545.1 uncultured delta proteobacterium | reverse complement strand
CTGGCGCAGACGCGGCTGGCGCCTGTGCCGGGGCTGGAGGGTGTGCTGCTTCGGACTGCAGACGCGGCATTTCCGCTCTGGCACGAGGCTGCAGATTGGCTGAAGCGTGGCGAGCTCGCGCTGCCCTTCTGGGCCTTTCCCTGGGCTGGCGGCGTGGGGCTGGCGCATCATCTGCAGCTGCATCCGGAGCTGGTTGCAGGCAGAGATGTGACCGACGTGGCGAGCGGGAGCGGCCTTGTGGGCATCGTGGCCGCGAAGCTCGGGGCGCTGCAGGTGCACTGCCTCGACATCGATCCGATGGCGGCAGAGGCGGCAGCGCTGAATGCTGTGGCGAACGGTGTTGAACTGGTCGCGGAGACGGCCGATGTGACGGCGCTCGCGCCGCGCGGCGGCCTCATCCTCGCGGGCGACATCTGTTACGAGGGGCCGATGGCCGGAGCGATGCTGGCCTGGCTCCGGAGCTGTGCGGAGGCGGGCGCGGAGGTGCTGCTAGGCGATCCTGGCCGCCACTACCTAGACGCCGCCGGCATGGTCTGCGTGGGTCGCTACCTGCTTCCGTCGTCGCGTGAGTTGGAGGCCGGCGATGAGGCTGTCTGCTCGGTCTACCGGCTGGTCTGATCGGGGCGTGGCGCCCGCTTGCGGAAGAGCATGAGGTAGTTGAAGCCGCGGAGGAAGAAGTTGCCCTCGTCTGCGGCCTTGCGGAAGTTGCCCATCTCGAGCGTGCGGTTGTGCCGGGTGACGGCGACGACGTCGATGGGGTCGAGGTACTGCCGCGCCGCCGCGAAGAGGTCGAAGCCGAGCGGCTGAAAGGGGCGGTCTTTCTTGAAGACGTCGCAGACGTAGATGGCGAGGACGCCGTCGTTGCGGAGCACCCGTACCGCCTCGTCGATCGCGAGCTTCATGGCGCGCTGGTAGCGGCCATCGCCTTTGAGCTTTCCGATGCAGCGCGGGTCGTCGGAGTAGTCGAGGTTGTCTGCGTAGGGCGGGTCCATGAAGACGAGGTCGACGGTGGCATTCTTGAGCGGGATGCTCCGTGCGTCGGCCTGCTGGATGTCGGGGCGGGTGGGCGCGAGGTCGAAGCCAAGGCCGGTTCGACCGGTGTCGCGGCAGACGTCGAGCGTGGTGCCGGAGCCGCAGAAGGGGTCGAGGACCGTTGCACCCGGCTCCGAGAAGCGCTGAATGACATTCCAGATGACGTAGGAGGGGGTTGCCCCCTCGTAGGACTGGCTGCCCTGCTGGCCCTGACCGTAGTGCTGCGACGGGTAGTCCCAGAGCGTGGTGACCTGCTTGGAGAGCGGCGGCTTTTCTGGACGGGTGTGGCTGGCGGCAACGGCGGGACGAGGCGGGCCGGGAGGCTGATAGCGGGGGCCGACGCCGACCGGAGCTCCATAGAAATCGGCATTGCGGGGAGCTGCGGGGCGCTTGGGACGCTGGGTCATGTGTGTTGGCCTGGGGGCGTCTCGGCTGCGTCGCCCGAGAACTGGAAGGGGTTGAAGTTGGTGTTGGTGTCGAAGACATCGACGCCCTCGGCCCGCTTGAGGGCGCCGACGAGGAGATAGGTGACGGGCGTCGCGAGGACCTCGATGCCCACCTTGAGGAAGTAGTTGTTGATGCAAACCGCGATAACGTCCTCTACGGGCCAGACGCCCGCAGCGAAGCCTACAAGGCTCGGCAGCACGAGGAAGGCGAGGGGGTAGAAGATGACGCTGTCGACGGCCTCGCCGACGATGGTGCTTCCGACGGTGCGGGTCCAGAGATGCTTGCCGCGGGTCATCACCTTCATCTTCGCCAGGATGAAGGAGTTGCAGAACTCGCCGATGAAGTAGGCGATCATGGAGGCGATAAGGACATAGGGGCTCTGGCCGAGGATGGTCTCGAAGGCGGCCTGGTTGGCGAAGCCGGGCGCCGGCGTGGCGCGGACGCAGAGCTGGAAGATGGCGGCTGCCAGACCGACGCTGGCGAAGCCAAGCCAGATGACGCGGCGCGAGGCCTTGTAGCCATAGACCTCGGTGAGGATGTCGCCGAAAATGTAGGAGACGGGGAAGACGAAGATGCCCACGCCAATCGTGTAACCCATGAGGACGGTGGTCTTGGCGGCCACGAGGTTCGAGACGAGCAATGCCGTGATAAAGACGGCGGTGAGAAGATCGAGATAGCGTGTTGCCTTCATGAGGTGCGTCCGTCGGAGGAGGGTTGCCTCGTAGGATGAGCGCCGGAGGCGAGAAGGTCCGCGGCGAGGGCGGCGAGGGTGAGGCCGACGGCGCCGACGACCATGGCGGAGGTGCCGAACCCGGTTCGGCAGTCGAGACGGGCGGGCGCGCCGGCTGCGGGCGTAGCGCAGACCTCGCCCTCCGGCGTCGGATAGAGTGCCCGTTCCTGCGAGAAGACGGCGGAGATGCCCCACGGCTGGCGGTCAGCGACGGTCCAGGCGTGGGTGGTGCGGAGGTGGCGCCGGACCTCGCGCAGGAGGGGATCGCCGGCGGTGGCGCCTAGGTCGCCAGAGGTAACGGCGGCGGGGTTCTTGCGGCCGCCTGCAGCGCCGGAGACGATGATGGGCAGCGAACGCGCGCGGCAGAGGTGGATGAGCAGGGCCTTCTCGCGGGCGTCATCGATGGCGTCGATGACGAGGTGGGGCGAGAGGCCGAGAATCGCTTCGGCAGTGTCTGCGGCGAAGAAGTCGGCGATGACCTCTGCGCTGCAGCTCGGAGCGATGGCGGCGATGCGGTCGCGCATGGCCTCGACCTTCGGTCGCCCGTAGTTGCCCATGACTGCGTGAACCTGCCGGTTGGTGTTGGTCACGCAGACCTCGTCGAGGTCGACGAGGATGAGGCGGCCTACGCCGGTTCGGGCGAGCGCCTCGACGGTCCACGAGCCAACGCCGCCGACGCCGATGACCATGACCGAAGCTGCGGCGATCCTGTCGGCTGCGGCGTTGCCGTAGAGTCGTCGGATACCGCCGAGTCGTTCGTCGTGCTCGGGCTCGGTGTGGGTCATGCGGGCTGTGTGGGTTGGCGCTAGCGTGCGCGCGCCTTATGGCATAGTTGCGCCGATGACCAGAAACGCCCTCGCTACGGAGGGTGCAACCGACCGAGACGAGGGACGCGCGATGAAGCCTGCTTGGAACTGGAGCCTGTTGCTGCTGCTGGCGGCCTGTGGGGATGATGCGAAGTCGGGCGGAGCCGAAGCGGATACGGCCGTGGAGGACAGCGCGGTCGCAGACACCGGGGCCGACACGGAGGCCGACACGGAGCCGGATGGCAGCGCCGAAGACACCACCGAAGATACAGCGGCGGACGGCTCGGGGAGCGGCGCAGACACGACGCCTGTCGATACGACGCCGACGCCAGAGGGCGACTATCGCCGGCCCTTCGACCCTGCCGTCTTCTGCGAGGCGGCGCCTCCCATCTGCTCATCGGCGACAGACCTGACGACCTACGCGATGCTGCGCAAAGACGCCTCGCTCGACGAGCGGCTCTACCCCGAGTTCACCGACCCGCCACGTTCTGGCGGACGGGTTCAGATTGCCGGCATCGCAGCTGTATCGGGCCGGGTCCGGAGCGTGCTTGTGGATGAGCGCGACCTCGAAGCCGAAGTCGGGGCGCAGAACCCGACGATGGAGTGGTACCATGTCTGGCCAGAGGAGGTGGTCGCCGGCCAGCCGATCTGGCTGAGCCTGCACAGCCGTTCTGACGCATGGGACGAAGGGAGCATCCATAAGGTGGCCATTGTGACCGAAGAGGGTGAGGCGCTGGGCGAGCGCGTGGTCATGGCGACGACCACCCTGCCCATCACCTACGTGACCACAGCAAACGAGGGGACACGGCTGCTCATCCATGTACAGAACCGGGCTGAGCGAGAGGCGAGCATCCGCGCGATCACGGTCAATGGCATCCGCTATGATGCGAGTGAGGTTTGCGGGCTAAGCGGCCCCATCGCGCCTGGGGCGTCTGTTCGGGCAGAGCTCAAGCTCTGCGAGCCGCTCAAGCCGGGCGCGGCCTGGACCGTGGCGCTGGACGACGGCACGGGTGTCGCGTCGGTGGGGGCCGGGCGCGTGGTTCCGGAGTTCTTCCCGATTGAGGCCTGGCCTGTCTCGGACGAGTGCCCCGTGCCGACGACCGAGGCCGACTCGGCCGCGCTCACCCAGCACCTCGATGCAGGGTTCGACACCTTCTATCTCTACTGGAACAGCCGGTGCAACGCGCCCACGCCGGAGGTGCTCAACCGCATCGCGCCGCAGCGGAGCGACTACCGCGTTCTCATCGGCGACGACTACCTCTCGTCACCCGACGCCGGCACCGGTCTCCTCGAGACGTCGCGCGCGGCGGGCTTCCTGATTGGTGACGAGGTTGACGGCGAGATTTACGACGCAGATGGCCTCTCTCGCCCCAATCTCAAGGCACGAGAGACCCGCCAGCTCTGGTCGATGCACCCGGAGCTTCCTGTCTACAACGGCGCCAAGACACATGGCCATGTGGGCACCTTCGCCGGCATCGCCGACATCCAGGGCATCGACTACTACATCGCCGCCTGCGCGCCCCACATCACCGAGGACGGGGCGCCCATCCAGCTGCTCGGCGCCTACGACTTTCTGCGCAACACGCGCGAGAACATGATGCCGTTGCCGACTTGGCAGTATGCGCAGGGGCTCCACAGCGGGTGGAACCTGACGCGCGGTACCGAGGTGTTTCATCGGCAGCCCGCGCCGCAGGAGGTCATTTTTCAGGCCTTCTCCGCGATGGCGGCGGGCGCCAAGGGGTTGATGTGGTTCCAGACCTCGCTGGAGGAGGCCGCCGCCGCGCCGCGGTCGTGGGAGGCGATCGGGGCATCGAACAAGGCCTTCCGCGCGGTGCGAAACATGCTGCGCGAGGGCGACCTGTCGCACCAGGCGACGGTGCTGTCGGGCGAGGTCTTGGCGCAGACCATCACGGCGCGGGCGGGCATCGTCCTGCCGCTGCTGAATCTTAACACCACCTCGTCGGTGACCGACGCGCTCTGCCTCCGCAATGCGCTCTTCCCCGAGGAGGTGCCGCACTGGACCTTCGGCGAGACCGAGGCGCGGGTGACTGTGAAACTGGCCCCGGAGCAGCGGCTCACCGACCTCTTCGAGGTGGGCCTCGACGGCCTGCTGCATGAGGTGGAGTGGTACTCCGATGCTGAGGCGCGAACGGTGACCATTGAGGCCATTCCGATGTCGAATGAGGCACCGGCCAGGCTCTTCGTGCTGGCGGGTGTTCGTGAACTCCGGCGAGAGATCGAGGCGATTCTTGCCGAGTAGGCCCCCAGCGGTGGCGGGGGGCCTGTCATGACTGCAGCAGTGCTCATCCTTGCCGGCCTGGTTGGGTTCGGCGCGCTTGCCGGTGCGCTTGGCGTCTTCCGCGACAGCGAGGCGGCGGCAGAGGTGCTGAACCGCTTTGCGATCACGCTCGCCTTTCCTGTCTGGATTGTGGTGCTGCTGCTCAAGGAGGAGCAGACCGATAGCGTGGCGCCGGCGCTGCTGTCGGCCGCGGCGGTCTGGCTGCTCTGGCTTCCCTTCGCCTGGGCTGCCTCGCGCTTCTTCCGCGACGCAGCGCACCGGACGGCCGCCTTCTGCGCGCTCATCTACGGCAACAGCGCCTACATCGGGATCCCCTTCTGCACGGCGCTGGCAGGGGGCGCGGGGAGCCGGCGCGCAGTGGGCATTGCGACCCTTCACCTGCTGCTCGGCATGGCGGTGATGCCGGTGCTGCTGCGGCGGGCCTCGCCACAGGCCAGCAACCGAAGCGTGCTTGCGGAGACCCTCCGTATGCCCATCGTCTGGGCGCCCTGGATCGGCATCGCCGCCCGCTACCTGCCGGCCTCCATCAAGCTGCAGGCGGTGGCGATGCTGTCGCCGCTGGGCGCTGCTGCCTCGCCCGTCGCGCTCGTTGCGATGGGCCTCTACCTCTGGCGTCATCGCGGCGCTGTGGTGGCGCCCGACCGCGGCATCGTTGGGACAACGGTACTGAAGACCGCGGGGGCTGGACTGCTGGCGCTTGCGGTCGTGCACTACATGCCGATGTCGCTGACCGACACCGACCGGGCCGTCGTTGTGGCGCAGGCGACGACGCCGGTGGGCGTTGCGGTCTTCAGTCTCTGCCACGCCTATGGTGTGGCCGAGCTCTTCGCCGCACGGGCGGTCGTTGTCTCCACCCTCCTCTGGCTG
>CAIQPA010000114.1 GCA_903873545.1 uncultured delta proteobacterium | reverse complement strand
GTCTCCATCCCCACGCTGCTCGGCGCGGACCGGCCCATCTCCGACTCGCTTCGCATCGCACAATGGGCAGACGGCCAGGGCGACGGAAGCCTCTTCCCGGCGGCGCAGCTGGAGGCGATCGAGGAGTGGAACTACCGGTGCGAGGCGGCACTGGCGGCGGGCCGCATCCTCGCCACCCGGCGGGTCGCAGGCTCCGAGGCGGCACGGCGCGAGGCGCTCCCGGCCCCCCTGCAGGGAGCGCTCTATCCCTTCTTCGCTCCGATGGCAGACCTCGGCATCGCCTTCCTCACCCGGAAGTATGGCTTTGGCGAGGCCTCCTCCGAGACGGCAGAGCAGGCAATCCGCAAGACGCTGGAGGCGGGCCGGCTGGTCATTCGCGACGGCGGCGGCCATCCCGTTGGCGACCGTTTCACCTTCGCAGACATCGCCCTCGCCTGCTCGCTCCACTTTGTCTCGCCCCATCGGAGCCTCAAGATGGGAGAGGCAACCCGGGCCTGCTTCACGCAACCGGCCCTGGCCCATGAGTTCGCCGACCTGCTCGCCTGGCGCGACGCCTGTTACGAAGTGCACCGGCAGCGCGCCCGCTGACGCGGCGCGGCAGCCGCCGACGTGCGAGGGAGTTTGACGGCTGTCTCATGTTGGCTACCCTGCGGCCACCTCGTCAACCTGCGCACCGCACCTTTGGACACCCTCCTTCCATCGCTCCGCATCATCGGCTTCACCCTCTGGGGTGCGGGCCTGTGGGCGCTCGCGATCGTAGCGGTGGAGCATGGCAACGCGCTCTCGCTGGGCACCTCGCTCCGCAAGTTCCGCATCCTGCAGCGGACCCTCTTCCGCCACCTCGTGGTGACCGGTTCGCTGCTCTACTTTGCAGCCGAGGCGGCGACGCAGCTCTACCTCCCCGAGGCCCACTCGCGCGCGATGCACGGGCTCCTCGCCATCGCGGTGGCGGCTGTCACGCTCTTTGCAGATCGGGCCATCACCACGCTGGCCGCAGACCCGTCGCAGGGCCATGCGGCGCAGCGGCTCGCCATGGTTCGTGAGGCTGGACTGCCCGTCAGTGTCGGCGGCCTCCTGCTCGAGCTCTGGCCACACCTCTAACATCCAGCGCCACTTGGCCGCCCTCCATCCGGAACCCATCATGCAGATCCAAGACATCCTCTACGAAGTTTCCGACGGCATCGCGACGCTCACCCTCAACCGGCCCGACGCACGCAACGCCTACAGCGAGGAGATGATCGACTCGATCGTCTACGTCCTCGACCTTGCAGAGGAAGACGACTCCGTCCGCTGCCTCATCATCACGGGGGCAGGCGGCGCCTTCTCTGCCGGCGGCGACATCAAGCTCATGCTCGACCACGAAGGCATGTTTGAGGGCGACCCTGTGCGCCTGCGCAGCCGCTACAAGCGGGGCATCCAGCGTATCCCGCGCCGCCTCGCCCGCTTCGAGAAGCCGGTTATCGCCGCCATCAACGGCCCGGCCGTCGGTGCCGGCCTCGACCTGGCCTGCATGTGCGACATCCGGATCGCCGCAAACGGCGCCCGCTTCGGCTCCACCTTCGTCAAGATCGGCCTGATTCCCGGCGACGGCGGCGCCTACTTCCTGGCCCGCATCATCGGCTTCCCCCGCGCCCTCGACCTGGTCCTGACGGGCCGGCTTATCGACACCATCGAGGCCGAGCGTATCGGCCTCATCAATGAGATCGTCGACCCCTCCGAGCTCATGGAGCATGCCCGCCGCCGCGCGGAGAAGATTGCCTCCAACGCGCCGCTCGCCGTCCGCCTCGCCAAGAGCGCGGTCTACGAGTCGTGGGACCTTACCATGGATGGCGCACTCAACCTCGCCGCCTCCTACCAGGGCATCGTGCAGAACACCCCAGACCACGACGAGGGCGTCCGCGCCATGGTCGAAGGCCGCGCCCCCAACTTCAAGGGCTAGTCGCCCCACCTCAGCCCCTCGAGTTCTCCATGAAAACCCTCCGCTCCGCGCTCGCGCTCGGCTCGCTTCTTGCGCTCTGCCTCCACGCGCTGCCTGCCGCCGCGGAGGAGGGCATGTGGCTCCCCACACAGCTCGCCGCCCGTGCCGAGCAGATGAAGTCGCTCGGCCTCGAGCTCCCTGCGGAGCAGCTGGCCGACCTCGCCAAGGCGCCGCTCAACGCCATCGTCAACCTTGGCGGCTGCAGCGCCTCGTTTGTCTCGGCGGATGGCCTCATCATCACCAACCACCACTGCGCAGAGAGCGCGCTGCAGTATGTCACCAACGACGCCAACGACCGGCTCCGCAATGGCTTCCTCGCGGGCTCCCGCGCCGAAGAGCTCTGGGCTGGCCCCGGCACCAACCTGCTCATCACCACCGAGACAGTCGATGTGACCGCAGACATGCAGCAGGCCATCCGCTCCGCCAAGAGCGACGCGGCCCGCTTCAAGGCGCTCGACCTCCGCGAGAAAGAGATCGTGAAGGAGTGCGAGGCGACGCCGGGGATGCGCTGCAGCCTGGTCTCGGAGATGGGCGGCAACCAGTACCGGCTCATCAAGGCGCGCGAGCTCCGCGATGTGCGCCTGGTCGCCGCGCCGCCCGAGATGGTGGGCTTCTACGGCGGCGACGTGGACAACTGGATGTGGCCGCGCCACTGCGGCGACTTCGCCTTCTTCCGCGCCTACGTGGGGCCGGACGGCACCTCGTCTGACTTCGACGAAAAGCATGTCCCCTTCCAGCCGCCCGCCTTCCTGAAGGTTGCCAAGGAGCCGCTCGAGCAGGGCGACTTTGTGATGGTGGCCGGCTACCCCGGTGAGACCTCGCGGCTCGTGACGGCCGAGGAGTTCAGCTTCGCCGAGAAGGTGGAGTATCCGTGGCAGATCGAGACGATGCAGCAGCTCATCAAGATCCTCGACGAGGTGAGCGAGTTGTCGGAGAGCAACCGGGCCCGGCTCCGGCCGAGCCGCTTCGGCCTCGCAAACTATGAGAAGAACAACCGCGGCATGCTCGACGGCTTCCGGTCGAGCAACGTCGTCGCCCGCGTCACCGCACGCGATGCCGCGCTCGGTGACTTCAAGGGGAGCAATGAGCTCAAGGCCGAGATCCTGCGCAGGCAGGAGGGCTACGAGCGCGACGCACTGCTCGGCTGGATGATGTGGACCGTCGACCTGCTCGGCAACGCGCGGCTCGGCTACTGGCTTGCGCGCGAGAAGGAGAAGCAGTCCGATCTCGAGCGGGATCAGGGCTACCAGGAGCGCGACTGGAAACGGCTCTCCGACCGGGTGGAGCGTGGCGACGCTGAGTTCGTGCTGGAGGCCGACAAGCGGCTCTTTGTCTGGTTCCTCAACCGGGCCGCCGCGCTGCCGGCAAATGCCCGCATCGAGGCGATCGACCGCTTCCTGAAGCCCTACGGCACCACGCCCGGGGCGATCGCCAAGGCGGTCGACGAGCTGTACGCCAAGACCTCGCTCCTGCCGCTCGACGCCAAGATGCGTCTGCTCGAGACCAAGCGGGCCGACTTCGAGGCGAGCAGCGACCCTGCGCTCAAGCTCATCGTCGACCTCTACCCGCTGCTGCGGAAGCTCCGCGACGACGGCGAGCGTGAGTCCGGAGCCGACGCCCGCCTGCGCCCCGCCTTTGTGGCCGCGCTGCTCAAGGCGCAGGGCAACAACACCTACGCCGACGCCAACAGCACCCTCCGCATCACCTATGGCACGGTCCGTGGCTACGACGGCCCGGACGGCTCCTTCTACAAGCCCTTCACCACGCTCGCCGGCATCACCGCCAAGCACACGGGCGAAGACCCCTTCGATGCGCCCAAGCCGCTGCTCGACGCCATCGCCTCGGGCGACCAGGGCGGCTACCGGGCGCCCGAGCTGGGCACCGTGCCGGTCAACTTCCTCTCCACGCTCGACACCACGGGCGGAAACTCGGGTTCGGCGACGCTGAACGGGCGGGGAGAGCTGGTGGGGCTGCTCTTCGACGGGAACTACGAGTCGATGGCGGCCGACTGGCTCTTCGACACCGCCAACACCCGGTCGCTCCATGTCGATATCCGCTACGTCGGCTGGTACCTCGACCGGGTGATGGGCGCGGGCAACCTGCTGCGCGAGCTGGCGATCACGCCGAGCTTCGCGAAGTAGTCAGCGCAAGAGCGCGAAGGGCTGCTCGAGGTCGGGCGGGAGCGTTGCCTCGGCCTGCATCCGCTCGCCGCTGACGGGGTCGTCGAAGGCGACCTCGAAGCAGTGGAGCGCGAGTCGCGACAGGCCGTAGCTCTCGGCGAAGTGGCGGTTGATGGGCCCCTTGCCGTAGTTGGCGTCGCCGATAACGGGGTGGCTCAGGTGCTTGAGGTGGAGGCGCACCTGGTGGCGACGGCCGCTCTCGAGCACAACCTCGACGAAGCTGGCCCGTTCGCGCCGCGCCTGCCAGAGCGGGGCGATGCGGCTGCAGGCCTCGACGCGGCCACCCTCGCCATCGCTGATGGGGTGGTCGACGCGGCGGGCCTCGCGCAGGTTCCCGCGCACGAGCGCGCCGTAGCGCTTGAGGGCAGAGGGCTGTGCGAGCGCCTCATGCTGGGCCGCGTAGTGGTCGCGAGAGAGCGCGAACCAGACCACGCCGCTGGTGCCCCGGTCGAGCCGGCCGAGCGGGTGGGCCTCCTGGTCGAGGAGGGCGCGCACCCGTTCAGCGAGGCTGGGCTCACGCGGGCCGGCCCAGGCGCTGTTGTGGACGAGCAGCCCCGACGGTTTGAAGACCGCTGCGAGCGTCTCGCTGCGATGGAGCAGGCGCACCTCTTCGAGTCGTTGTTCCAGGCTCACGCAACCTCCACTTGGCGCACCGCATAGGCGATTTGTCGCGAGGTTGCGACGGCGTGTGACAGTTGGCCACCCGCGGCAATTCGACCTTGCCGAGGCGACGAAAATGGGCCACCTACGGGGCGGTTCGGCGCGCCCTGCACCGACCCCCAACGACACACCACTGGAGCGACCGGATGGCCCCTTTCACGAGACGCGAAGCCTTCAAGCGATTCTCCCTGCTCGTTGCCGCTGCTGCACTGCCGGCCCTGCCGGGCTGCAGCGACGACAGCAGCAGCGGTTCGACCTCGGACGGCTCGGCCGACAGCGGAGAAGACACCGGCTTTGACGGCTCGGGCTCCGGCGCGACGACCGACACGGGTGACAGCGACGCGGGCTCAGATACGGGCTCAGACACCGGCACCGACACCGGCACCGAAGATACCACGCCGCCCGTCGATGTGGAGCCCGTGCCAGGCCCCACCGACGAGGAGCTGCTGGACGGCGAGCCGCTCCCCGATGGCCTGGAGAGCTACGACTACACCGGCGAGCCAGGGCCGGCGACCCTGTTTGAGTGTGGCGTCGCGAGCGGCGACCCGACCAGCGAGGCCATCATCCTCTGGACCCGCCTCTCGACGGCCGACCCTGCGACCCCCGTCGAGGTCTTCTACGAGGTGGCCGACGACGCCGAGTTCACCCGTCGCCGCACGGCCGGTCGGTTCACCACCTCGTCTGATCGCGACTTCACGGTCAAGCTCGACATTGGAGGCTTCCGGCCGCGCAAGCGCTACTTCTACCGCTTCTTGGCGCTCGGCATCACCTCGCGCACGGGCCAGTTCCGGACGGCGCCCGAGGGCGATGTCTCGATGCTCCGTTTTGCCGTTGTCTCCTGCTCGAGCTACGCCCACGGCTACTACCACAGCTACCGCCAGTTGGCCGACCGGAGCGACCTCGACGCCATCCTCCACCTGGGCGACTACATCTATGAGTATGCCGACGGCGAGTATGGCAATGTGCGGCCGCTCGACCCACCGAACGAGTGCCTCACGCTGAGCGACTATCGGCGGCGCTACGCCCACCACCGTCGCGACGCAGACCTGGCCGACGCCCACGCCAACCATGCCTTCATGACGGTCTGGGACGACCACGAGACGGC